>CAZNBX010000041.1:0-796 GCA_964571305.1 uncultured Novosphingobium sp. | reverse complement strand
GGGCGAACTGGAACTCGACGAACTGGAGCGCGACCGCGCCAATTTCATCTCGCAGATCATCATCGACAGCCTCGCCCCGACCAACAGCCTGCTGGGCAATCCGACTGCGCAAAAGCGGGTGATCGACAGCGGCGGGCTGAGCCTGATCAAGGGCCTGAAAAACGCCTACAACGATATCGTCAACAATCGCGGCATGGTCAGCCAGGTCGACAAGAAGCCGTTCAAGCTGGGCGAGAACGTCGCCACGTCCAAGGGCATGGTGGTCTACCGCGACGCGATGTTCGAGCTGATCCAATATGCCCCGGCGACCGAGCAGGTGTACGAAATCCCGCAGCTGACCATCCCGCCGCAGATCAACAAGATGTACATCAACGACCTCTCGCCCGAGAAATCGGTGGTCAAATGGCAGGTCGACAACGGCATCCAGTGCTTCGTCATTTCGTGGAAGAACCCGACGAAGGAGGAAGGCGTCTGGGGCATGGACGAATACATCGCCTCGTGCATGAAGGCGGTGGACATCGTCTGCGAGATTACCGGCGCGCCCAAGGTCAACATTTCATCCGCCTGTTCCGGCGGGCAGACCGGTGCGATCCTGGCCAGCAAGATGGCGGCGGCGGGCGACAAGCGGCTCGGCGCGCTGACCTATATGGTGACCGTGCTCCACCCCAAGCAGAACGATATCGAGGCCGGCGCGCTGATGACCGAAAACGGCCTGCAACTGGCCAAGCGGCGCGCGGCCAAGGCCGGGATCATCAAGGGCGACGACCTCGCGCGCGGCTTTGCCTGGCTGCGGCCG
>CAZNBX010000040.1:10239-10628 GCA_964571305.1 uncultured Novosphingobium sp. | reverse complement strand
CGGCGCGAAACCGCGCTGGTCGGCCTGCGCGAAGCGCTTGAGGCGGTGCGCGCCGGACTGGTCGAATGCGACACCTGCGGCAATGTCGACACCACCAATCCTTGCGGGATCTGCTCCGATCCGCGCCGCGACCCGCGCCAGCTGTGCGTGGTGGAGGATGTCGCGGACCTTTGGGCGCTCGACCGGGCGCGCCTGTTCACCGGCAAGTATCATGTGCTGGGCGGGAGGCTTTCCGCGCTCGAAGGGGTGCGGCCCGAGGATCTTTCCATCGGCAAGCTGCTTGAACGGGTCAGCCAGGGCGGGATCGACGAGGTGGTCCTGGCGATGAACGCGACGCTGGAGGGGCAGACGACTGCGCACTACATTGCCGAGCGGCTGGAAAGCTATGC
>CAZNBX010000040.1:261-10229 GCA_964571305.1 uncultured Novosphingobium sp. | reverse complement strand
CCGGTTGGCGGCGAACTGGATTATCTCGACGAAGGCACTCTGGCCCAGGCCCTGCGCGCGCGCCGGCCCGTGGCATAATCGATCGCTCTGATCGCTTAGCCATCCTTGCGAACGGCGGCCATCGCGACTATCTGGCCCCTCATGGCCATTCGTGAAATCCTGGAAGTCCCCGATCCCCGCCTCAAGGTGGTGTCGGAACCTGTCACCAAGTTCGATGACGAGCTCAAGACGCTGGTCGAAGACATGTTCGACACGATGTACGATGCCCCCGGCATCGGCCTCGCGGCGATCCAGGTCGGGGTGCCGCTGCGCGTGCTGGTGATCGACCTCCAGCCGGACGATCCGGATGCCGAACCGGTGCCGTGCAACCACGACGGGCACCACCATCATCATCAGCCAACCAAGCGCGAGCCGCGGGTGTTCATCAATCCGGAGATTCTCGATCCTTCGGACGACCACTCGGTCTATTCCGAAGGCTGCCTGTCGGTTCCGGAAGTCTACGCCGAAGTCGAACGCCCGGCGCGCATCCGTGCGCGCTGGCAGGACCTCGACGGCAAGGTCCACGAGGAAGAGATGGACGGGCTGATGGCAACCTGCCTCCAGCACGAGATGGACCACCTCGAAGGCATCCTGTTCATCGACCATCTCTCGCGCCTCAAGCGGAGCATGGCGCTGAAGAAGCTGGAAAAGCTGCGCAAGGTTGCGTGATCTGGCGGACCGTTGCGGTCCGCTAGAACAGCCCCTCGATCTGTCCATCCGCATTGAGATGGATGCCCTCGGCCGCCGGAACGCGCGGCAGGCCGGGCATGGTCATGATCTCGCCGCAGATCGCCACGACGAAACCCGCCCCGGCGGATAGCCGCACTTCACGGACCTCGACCTCGTGCCCATCGGGCGCGCCCATCTTCGTCGGATCGGTCGAGAAGGAATACTGCGTCTTGGCCATGCAGACCGGGAAGTGGCCATAGCCCATGTCTTCCCAGGTCTTGAGCTGGTTGCGGATCGCGGGCGTCAGATGGACTTCCGCCGCGCGGTAGATTTCACGCCCGACTGTTTCGATCTTCTGCGCCAGCGACAATTCGTCGCGGTAGAGCGGAGCATAGCCGTTCGGCCCGAGATCGGCCTTGGCAGCGACGATCCGGGCCAGTTCCTCCGCTCCGGCACCGCCTTCGGCCCAATGGCGGCAGACCACGGCCTGGGTGCCATATTCCGCCGCCAGTTCCGCGACTGCGGCCAGTTCGGCGGCAGTATCGGTGGGAAAGTGATTGATCGCCACGGTCGGCTTGACCCCGAACTTGGCGAGGTTTTCGATATGACGCTTCAGGTTCGCGCCGCCCTGGCGCACGGCCTCGACGTTTTCGGCCGAAAGCTCTGATTTCGCCACTCCGCCATGCATCTTGAGCGCGCGGACCGTGGCGACCAGCACGACCGCATCCGGCTTCAGCCCAGCCATGCGGCACTTGATGTCCATGAACTTTTCCGCGCCCAGGTCCGCACCGAACCCGGCTTCCGTCACGACATAGTCTGACAATCCCATCGCGGTGCGGGTGGCGATGACCGAGTTGCAGCCGTGGGCGATGTTGGCGAAGGGGCCGCCGTGGACGATCGCCGGGTTGTTCTCCAGCGTCTGGACCAGGTTGGGCAGGATCGCGTCCTTCAGCAGCACGGTCATTGCCCGGTCCGCCTTGATGTCGCGGCAGAACACCGCGCTTTTGTCGCGGCGGTAGCCGACGATGATGTCGCCGAGCCGCTTTTCGAGATCGGCGAGGTCGCTCGCGAGGCACAGGATCGCCATGATTTCCGAAGCGACTGTGATGTCGAACCCGGTTTCGCGCGGATAGCCGTTGCCGACTCCGCCCAGCGGGCCGACAGTCTGGCGCAAGGCGCGGTCGTTCATGTCGAGGGCGCGGCGCCAGGTGATCCGGCGCAGGTCGAGCCCGAGTTCGTTGCCCCAGTAGATGTGATTGTCGATCATCGCCGAGAGCAGGTTGTGCGCTGCGGTGATCGCGTGGAAATCGCCGGTGAAGTGCAGGTTGATCTCGTCCATCGGCACGATCTGCGCTTTGCCGCCACCCGCACCGCCGCCCTTGACGCCAAAGCATGGGCCGAGGCTGGGTTCGCGCAGGCAAAGCATGGTGTTCTTGCCGATGCGGTTGAGTGCATCCGCCAGGCCGACCGAGGTAGTGGTCTTGCCTTCGCCCGCCGGGGTGGGGCTGATCGCGGTTACGAGGATCAGCTTGCCCTGCTGTTCGCGCGACGGAAGCGCGGTGCAGTCGATCTTGGCCTTGGTCCGGCCATAAGGAATCAGCGCCTCGTCCGGAATGCCGGCCTTGGCGGCAATCGTGGCGATGGGTTCAAGCTTTGCCGCGCGGGCGATTTCGATGTCGGTCAGCATGGAGCAAGCTCTTGCCCGACTGGCTGGCGCGCTCAAGTCCTTCATGCTGGTTCTGCACTGAAACTGCGCGGGCAGGGCGATTGGATCGGGTTTGGTGATAATCCTTGGCAGCGCCCTTGCTTAGTAGGAATTGCAAAGCTAAGTTCGCGCTTCGTTCTCATTTTTCCGGTGGGTCATGGCGCTCGACTCAATTCTGTTTCTCATCGTGGGCGTGGCCATCGGCGCAGTGGGCGGCTGGTTCGCCGGTTCGCGTCCGGCAGCCGACTTGCGCCAGCGCCTTGCCGCCAGCGAGGATGAGGCGCGGGCGCTCGACGGCCGCTTCAAGCAAGCGATCGCCGACCTTGCCGCCGCTTCGGAACGGGCCCAGCGCGCTGATGATCTGATGCAGGAACTGGGTGCGGTGCGTACGCGGGCAGAGGCCTTGAACGCCGAACTCGCAACGATGAAGGCCAATGCGGTCCATCTGGAAGAGCAGAAGGCCGCGCTGATGACCGCCCAGGAAAGCCTGCGCAAGGAATTCGAGGCGGCGGGTGCAAAGGTTCTGGCCCAGGCGCAGGAAACCTTCCTCAACCGCGCCCAGGAACGCTTTACCCATAGCGAGGAAAAGCAGGCCGAACGGCTCAAGGCGCTGCTCGCGCCAGTCGATGCCCGCCTGAAAAGCTATGAGGAGCAGGTCCAGGAACTGGAGAAGAGCCGCGTCGATGCCTTCGGGCAACTAGCCGGCCTGATCCAGTCGGTCCGCGACGGGCAGGAAGCGGTCAAGGCGGAGGCCGCACGGCTGGGCAATTCCTTGACCAATGCGCCGAAGGCCCGGGGCCGCTGGGGCGAGCGGGCGCTGCAAAACGTGCTCGAACAGTGCGGTCTGTCGGAGCACACCGATTTCAACCTTGAGCATTCGCTGGATACCGAGGACGGGCGGCTCCGCCCGGATGCGATTGTCCATGTGCCGGGGCAGAAGAAGCTGGTGATCGATGCCAAGGTCTCGCTCAATGCCTATCAGGCGGCGTTTGAGGCCAATGACGACGAGACGCGCAAGCGCAACCTCGATCTCCATGCGCGCTCGATGCGCGGCCATATCCAGACGCTCGGGGCCAAGAGCTACCAGAGCCAGTTCGAGGAAGCGCCGGACTATGTCGTGATGTTCGTGCCCGGTGAACACTTCGTTGCCGCCGCACTCGAACACGATCCGGAACTGTGGGACTTTGCCTTCCACAACAAGGTCCTGCTCGCCACGCCGACCAACCTGGTCGCTATCGCGCGGACCGTGGCAATGGTCTGGAAGCAGGATCAGCTGGCGCGCGAAGCGGTCGAAATCGGCCGGGCCGGGGCAGAGCTATACGACCGGCTTGCGGTCGCGGCCGACCACCTCAAGGGCGTTGGGGCTGGGCTCGACCGCGCGGTGCGAAAGTACAACGATTTCGTCGGCAGCTTTGAGCGCAACGTCCTCAGCTCCGGTCGCCGCCTGCGCGACAAGGGGATCGAGATCGGCAAGCGCGAGATTGACGACGTTCCGGTGCTGGAAGCCGCCCCGCGCTATGCAGATGGTCCCCTGGCCATCACTGCGGAAGACGACATCGCTGACGCATAAGCCGCGCCGGTTTTAGTCCAGCCGAGCGAGCGCCTCATAGGCCAGAACGGCTCCGGCCACCGCGGCATTGAGGCTGTCCGCGCGGCCCTTCATCGGCATGGTCACCCGCAGGTCGCAGGCAATTTCATATTCCAGCGGCAAGCCACGGCTTTCGTTGCCAACCATCAGGAAGCAGGGTGCTTGATAGGGTGCTGTGCGATAGTCGACCGCATCGCGCAGGCTGGCAGCGACCAGTTGTCCCGCTCCGCTGCGTAGCCACGGCAGGAACTCGTCCCAACGTGCCAGCGCGATCTGCTGGGTGAACACCGCGCCCATGCTGGCGCGGACGGCTTCGACGCTGAACGGATCGGCACAATCGTCGATCAGGATCAGGCCGCCCGCGCCCACGGCATCGCCGGTGCGCAGCATGGTGCCGAGGTTGCCCGGATCGCGCAGCGCCTGAGCCACCAGCCAGATCTTGGAAGAGGAACGGTCCAGCGCGCTCAGCCGCGTATCGAATTCGGCGAAGACGCCAGCAACGGCTTGCGGGTTGTCCTTGCCGGTGATCTTGCCGAGGATGTCCTCGCTGGTCTCGATCACCTCGCCGCCGTTCTTCAGGACGTCGCTTTCCAGCGCATCAAGCAGCGGATGGGGATCGCGCCGCTCGGCCATGACCAGCATTTCTGGCAGGTGGCCGCATTCGCGCGCGTCGGTCAGCAGGCGCAACCCTTCGGCAAGGAACTTGCCGGAAGCCTTGCGGTGCTTCTTTTCCCGCAGCGAGCGCAGGAACTTGACCGTCGGATTGGAAAATCCCGTTATGGAGCGCCGCTGGCTCAACCGCTCAATCCTCGCCGAAGCCGTCCTTGACCAGGCCGACCAGCTTGAGCAGCGCTGTGTCTGAACCTTCGCCGGAAACGATGATTTCGATGGAATCGCCTTTGGCCGCGCCCAGCATCATCAGGCCGAGGATCGAACCCCCAGCTGCATCCGCGCCGTCTTTTTCAACCCGTACGTTCACCCGGTCGCCCAGCTTGGTCACGGCATTGACGAACTTGGCGCTCGCCCGCGCGTGGAGCCCGCGGTTGTTGACGATTTCGACGGTTTCACGAACCTCGTTCATTCCCACCCCCTTGGTTTTATCAGGCGTCTTGGCCGAGGAACTCCGAGGCGATGGTGATATAGTTCCGGCCCGCGTCGCGCCCGGCAATCACCGCCTTGTCCAGCGGCATGCAGCCGCGCGCCTTGGCCAAACGGATCAGCATCGGCAGGTTGATCCCGGCGATAACCTCGACCTTGCCCTTTGCCATCAGCGAGATGGCAAGATTGGACGGCGTGCCGCCGAACAGGTCGGTCAGGATGATTACCCCGGCACCGGAATCGACTTCCTCGATCGCCTCGGCGATTTCCGCGCGGCGCGCTTCCATGTCATCGTTGGGGCCAATGCAGACCGTGCGCACCGCATCCTGGCGGCCGACGACGTGCTGCATCGCGGCGACGAATTCCTCGGCAAGCTTGCCATGGGTGACCAGGATCATGCCGATCATGAAACGACTGCGCTCCGAAAAATCAGGCCGGCGATTCTTGCCGGAAGCCAGCGCAGGGCCATGGCGCGGGACAGCAAAGGGGTCAATGCTTTCCTTCCATCCCTTCGCCCGCGCGGGTGGCGAGGTTGCGATGGGTCAGCGACGGGGAGTAGCCCTCTTCGGTGAGTACCCGCGTGATCTCCTCGGCAACGAAGACCGAGCGGTGTCGCCCACCCGTGCAGCCGAAGGCGATGTTGACGTAGGCCTTACCCTGGGCGCGATAACGCGGCAGCAGCATCAGGATCAGGTCGCGGATGCGGGCGAAGGCCTCGTCGAAGGCAGGGTCCTTGCGGACATGGTCGGCCACCGGCTGGTCCTGCCCGGTCATCGGTCGCAGGTTCATGTCCCAATGCGGATTGTCGAGAAAACGCATGTCGAAGACCAGGTCGGCAAGCGGCGGGGTGCCGCGTGAAAAACCGAAGCTGGTGACGCTGACGGTGAGGGTGCTCGATTCCTGGTCGGCAAAGCGTTCGCGGATGGCTTGCTGAAGGTCGTTGCTCGAAAAGTTGGAGGTCGAAATCACCATGTCCGCCCAGCTGCGCAGCGGCTCCATCATCTCGCGCTCGGCCATGATCCCGCTCGATGCCGGGAGGTCCTGGGCCAATGGGTGGCGCCGCCGCGTCTCGTTATAGCGGCGCTCCAGTTCGTGGCCCGAGCAGTCAAGGAACAGGGTGGCCAGTTCCAGGTCGGGCCGTTCCGCCAGCTTCTTGACCCGTTCGATCACCTTCGCCGGATCGAAACCGCGGGTACGGGAGTCGAACCCGATCGCGAGGGGCGCGCGCAGGTCCGCTCCGGCAGTGTTTGGGCTATCGATCAGGCGCCCCAGCAAGCGGATCGGGAAATTGTCGATCGTCTCCCAGCCCAGATCCTCTAGCACGCGCAGGACCGTAGTCTTGCCCGCACCAAGCAGGCCGGTGACCAGGAGGACGCGATGACGGGGCGGAGGACTATCGGCCATGACTGACCAAGGTAAATGGCGCTTGCTGCACCGAAAGTGAAGGGGTTCGGCTTTGGTGTCCCCAGTGCCGATCAGTTCAGGCCGTAATGCTGCAGGGCCAGCTCGGCCTTGAGCGCGCTGTTTGGTCCATCCGGCCAAAGCTCGATTATTGGCAGGGGCGCATCGGCGACTGTGGTTTGTGCAGGCTGATCGATGAAACGCGGCGCATCGGGCGTCAGGCAAATGACCATCGCGACCGGCACGTCACTGCACACCGGGTAAGGCAACAGGCCCAGGTTCCGGACTTCCAGCAGGCCGGAGATGTTCGGCGGGGGCGAGGCGAGCAATCGGCCCCCATGCTGCTTCAGGGTGACGCCGTCGTCGCCGATCAGCACTGCTCCCCGGTCGATCAGGGCCAGGGCCAGGCTCGACTTCCCGCTGCCCGGCGGTCCCTCGATCAAGACTGCGCGCCCGGCGATCGCAACCGCCGTGGCGCGATGAACTATGGTCATTCCACTTCGTCCTCGTCCGACAGGCCGGGCAGGCCAAGCACAAGGCAGGCGCCGCGTTCGCCATCCGGTCGGTCGGTTGCGACCAGGCTACCGTCGTGCGCCTCGGCAATGGTCCGTGCAATAGCGAGGCCAAGGCCGGAGTGGTTGCCAAAATCCTCTTCGACCGGACGCAGCGAGTGAAACCGGTCGAACACCTTGTTGCGCGCCTCGACCGGAATACCGGGGCCCTGATCGATCACGCTCAAAACAACGCGGTCTTCGTCGCGCTCGAACAGGATACGGATCTCGCCGCCACTGGGTGAGAAGGATACCGCGTTGTCGAGCAGGTTCTCGATGACCCGGGCCAGCTGGGCCTCGTCACCGGCAACTTCCCACGGGCCCGTTCCGTGCGTGGCCAGCTGTAGCCTGGCGCTGCGGTTCTCACCGCGTTCGTCACGACTGCGGATGAGCGCCTGGGCCAGGGCGTGAAGGTCGACGGGTACGAATTGGGTGCGGCTCAGTTCGGCGTCGATCCGGCTGGCTTCGGCGATTTCCGTGACCAGCCGGTCGATCCGCCGGACATCGTGCGCGGCGATGCGAGTAAGCTCAGCGCGCAGGGTATCGTCCTTGACCTTTTCGAGGGATTCCACGGCGGAGCGAAGTGAGGCGAGGGGGTTCTTGATCTCGTGCGCGACGTCGGCGGCAAAGCTTTCGACCGCGTCGATGCGGCGGCGCAGCGCCACGCTCATGTCAGAGAGTGCTCGGGCAAGCAGCCCAATCTCGTCGCCGCGTTCGGGCAGACGGGGAACCTCGACCGCGCGGTCGCGGCCCAGGCGCACGCGCACGGCGGCGCGGACCAGCGCACGCAGCGGTTGCACGATGGTCCGGGCCAGGAACAAGGAAAGCTGGATCGAGATGATCAGCGTCACTGCCAGGACGATCGCCAGCGTGCCTCGCGCATCGCGGACCGATTGGGTCAGGTCGCGCGCATTGCGGGTGACGAGCAGAAGTTCTCCAGTCTGGCCGACCGGAGCGGCTGCGTTGATCATCGGGGTGTCATCGGCAGCGGCGCGGGCAAAAACCTCGGTTCGTCCCCCGCTCTGGGCGGCACCCAGTTCTGGCCAGGCAGCAGCCCGATCGTCGCGTGGTTCGCGGTAGGGCTCGGGCGTTGGGGAGTCGAGGATCAGGCCCATCGCATTGTCGATCTGGCGCCCGCCCCATTCGTACCAGCCCAGGCTCGCCGGATCGACCAGCGTGAAGCTGGGCGGGGCGAGGGCGAAACTGTCAAGCGCCAGCGCGCCATCGGCATGGTAGAGGCGCAGGCGCAGCTTCTGGCTTTGTCCGACCCGAACCATGAGAGCGGCCCGTTCGCCGGGGGTGGCGGCGGCGAGGCCCGATGCGGCGATTTCCGCCTCCGCCCGCGCCAGCTTGAACCGTTCCTCAAATAGCTGCTTGCGATAGGAATCGAGGTAGAACAAGCTTCCTGCCATCAGGCCCAGGGCAATGATGTTCACCGCCAGGATGCGCACGGTCAGGCTGGTGCGGCGTTTCCAGGTTGGGCGGGGGCGGACTTCAGCCATCGGTGAAGGAATAACCGGCGCCATAAAGCGTTTCTATGGCCGAAAAAGTCGGGTCGGCGGCGCGGAACTTGCGGCGCAGGCGCTTGATGTGACTGTCGATGGTGCGGTCGTCGACGAAGACATCGTCGCTGTAGGCGGCATCCATCAGCTGGTTGCGGCTTTTGATGATGCCGGGACGCGTTGCCAGGGCCTCAAGGATCAGGAATTCGGTGACTGTCAGCGAGACCGGCTTTCCCTGCCACGATACGCGGTGACGGGTCGGGTCCATCTCCAGCTTGCCGCGTACGATCAGCGACCCCGCTTCGGGCTCGTCAGGTTGCGTATCGGTTTCCGCGCGCATCAGTTCGGTCCGGCGCAGGATGGCGCGGATGCGGGCGACAAGAAGGCGCTGGCTGAACGGCTTGGAGATGTAGTCGTCCGCACCCATGGCGAGGCCCAGCGCTTCGTCCGGCTCCTCGTCCTTGCTGGTCAGGAAAATCAGCGGCAGGGCGCTTTTGGCGCGTAGCTTTTGCAGTAGTTCCAGCCCGTCCATCTGCGGCATCTTGATGTCACAGACCACCAGGTCGGGCGGGTTGTCGAGCAAGGCCCGCAGCGCGGTGGCCCCGTCGGCATAGACTCGCGTGGCAAAGCCTTCGGCCTGAAGCCCGATCGAAACCGTCGTCAGAATGTTGCGGTCGTCATCGACGAGGGCAATCACCTGCTGCTGCGGTGGGTTTGATGGGGTTTGTTCGGCCATCGGGGAATTTGAGTCGTTATGTACCGGCGACGGGATTGGGACTGCGTGGGTAGCGGGAATGCCGGGCCGAGACAATCGCCTTGAAAGCAGGGCTGATTCCCCGGAAATAATAGGTTTTATCCAAGGAGGAAGGGCGATTTGACGGAATCGGATCGCTCGACTATGCGCCGGGTCGAACCCTTTGCATTCGTATGCGGACAGTGGTGCCATCCGGTGTCGCTCGACGCGCTTCCAAATGGAGACAGCCTTGACTGCTTCGCTTTCCTACCCGCTCGAAAAGCAGGGCATTTCGACCAACGCGACGATTTTTGCCAACCTCGGCACCCCGGCTCTGGTCGAACATGCGGTCAAGAACGGGGAAGGCCTGCTGGCCAAGGACGGACCGTTTGTTGTCGAAACCGGCAAGCACACCGGGCGCAGCGCCAAGGACAAGTTCATCGTTCGCGACGCGGAAACCGAAAACACCGTGTGGTGGGACAATTCGGCGGCAATGACCCCGGAACACTTCGCTGCGCTCAAGGCGGATTTCTATGCCGCCCTGGGGCAGAAGGACACGCTTTATGTGGCCGACCTGTTCGGCGGTTCGCAGCCCGAGCACCGAGTGAAGGTGCGCGTGATCAATGAACTCGCGTGGCACAACCTGTTCATCCGCACCCTGCTGGTCCGCCCGACCGAGGAA
>CAZNBX010000040.1:0-251 GCA_964571305.1 uncultured Novosphingobium sp. | reverse complement strand
TGCCCAGCTTCCGCGCCGATCCGGAGCGTCATGGCTGCCGCACCGAAACCGTGATCGCGGTCAACTATACCGAGCGCCTGATCCTGATTGGCGGCACGAAATATGCCGGCGAAATGAAGAAGAGCGTGTTCGGCATTCTCAACTACCTGCTGCCGGTGAAGGGCATCATGCCGATGCACTGCTCGGCCAATATCGGCCCGGACAACAAGACCGCGATCTTCTTCGGCCTGTCGGGCACCGGCAAGACCACG
>CAZNBX010000039.1:0-10755 GCA_964571305.1 uncultured Novosphingobium sp. | reverse complement strand
TGTAGAGCGCGGCGCGCTGGTGCGGGTTTTCGCCATAGCGCAGTTCCTGCGCGCGGGTGGCGGTGATCGCCAGCATTTCCGGGAAGACCTGCTGCTGATCGGCAAAGGCGAACCACTGGCTGATCATGCTGTCATAGGCAGCGGTCGCGGCAAAGGCCCGCGCCGCCATCAGCTTGCGGAATTCATAGCTGGTCGCGCCGTCGTTCGATTCCAGCTCGGCCAGCAGACCGGCGTAGTCGGCCGGATCGGTGACGATCGTGACATAGGCGTGGTTCTTGGCCGCCGAGCGGACCATCGACGGACCGCCGATGTCGATGTTCTCGATCACCTCGTCCCGCTCGGCACCCTTGGCCACGGTCGCTTCGAACGGATAGAGGTTGACCACGACCAGGTCGATCGCACCAATCTGGTGCTCGGCCATGGCTGCAGCATGTTCCGGATTATCCCGCACCGCGAGCAGGCCGCCGTGAACTTTGGGGTGCAGGGTCTTGACCCGCCCGTCCATCATTTCCGGGAAGCCGGTCAGGTCGGAGATGTCCATGACGGTAAGACCTGCATCGCGCAATGCTTTGGCCGTGCCGCCGGTCGAAACCAGTTCCACCCCGCGCGCAGCCAGAGTCTGACCCAGTTCAACCAGTCCAGCCTTGTCCGAGACGGAAAGCAGAGCGCGGCGGATCGTTACGTTGGTCACAAGTCTATCCTTCGTCGTTGCGAACGCTGCGCCACACTTGTCGGGCAAGTGCGGAAGCGTCCTGATCTAGCGTCACCGCGCCTGGGCGGGTACGGACCTTGCGGTCTTTGGGCTACCCCATTTTCTTCAGCAGCCAGGCGAAATTTCCGCCGCCACGCGACACCAGCCCCGATACCACGATCTGCTGGATCGACTGCGGCCGGCCGTGACCGTCGGCCCAGATGCTTTCTTCGACGGAGACCTGGCCACCCCCGGCGCGGAATTGCCAATAGCTGCCATCGGGCAGGGCCAAGCCAGCGCCGTGGCCATCTTCGCTCAGCCCGACTTCAACGCCGGGACCAAGGTGGAACCGGATGGCAAAGCCGACCTTGCCGTTCTTGGCCTTCTTGCCTGCGGGGACCAGCAAGTCCTCGCCGCGCAATTCAGTGCCATCGTCTCGCAGGATCAGGATGCGCTGGTGGGTCAGACCAAAGCGGCTGACATAGCCGTTATGGCTGGCCTCAAGCCGGGTGGCACCGGCCAGCTTCTCGCCAGTCAGTATGCGGCGGTCGATTTCAACTTCAGATACGCCGGTGCCGATCTTGCCATTGATCAGAATCGCGGTGGAATTGGCATCGTCCAGAACCAGCGTCGAATGGGCTGCAGTGGCCCGTAGCCCTTGTTCGAGCCGGACCGGCATCAGTCCGCCGGCAGCGGCAGCACCGCCGCAGTTGACGATCAGGCGCTGGCCAGCGTGGCTGAATTCAAAGGCCAGCGTTGAAGCGCAGCCCGAGCGCGCATGCTTTGCCAAGGGCGGCGGCGCAGCGTCGAATTGCAGAATGCCCTTGCGCGCGGCAACCCGCTGGTAACCCCACTGGCGCACATCGCGCAGCGGGCGCGTACGCACCCCGGTTGCCGCGATAAGGGCAGATACCGCGGCCCCATCGACTGCCCAGCCGCCCTGCCACGACCCTAGCGAGCCATCGCCATGCGTCAGGGCCAGCAGCGGGGGCACCAGCAGGGCCATGATCGTAGTCAAGGCCTGCGGCGGTTCCCGGCGGACCGCCTGATAGCAAGCGCGCAGGCGGACCAGCAGGGCAATGGCCTCCATCTGCGCGACGGGACTGCGCGACAGCACGCCGCCATCATCGCCGACCAGTTCGCCCAAGGCGCGGATCAGGCCAGCTTCGCCATAAAGGCGGCGCGGCTTGCCATCGGGCAGCAGAAGCCCCGCAGCAACGATCCCGCACCAACCGGTAACTTGTCCGAGGAGGTCTTCCGCCCGGCCGACGTTCTTGTCGAGCCAGCGGGCGGTATCGTTCAGCGCGGCCAGGATGCGGGCGCGCAGCACCTTGTCGTGACCAGACAGGATCAGCGGGGCGTGGACCAGCCAGTTCAGTTCGCGCAGGCCCGCGTTCGCAACGGACCAGGCCGGCCCCTTGCTTGAACGGGCAGGCTGTGCCGGATTGGCATTCAGCCAGGCGGCGATAATCTGTTCGGCCACTGGTGCGACGGCTTCGCGGGGTGCCGCAGCCTCGAGATCGGCGAGCCATGAAAAGGAATGAACCGTGCGTTCGAGCGGCGGGGACAAACGCGCCGCCCCCGCGAACTCGACATGGTTGATCGGCGTCTTGGCACCGTGCACCAGGAAGTGGCCAGCCCGCAGCGCCATGCCCGCCACCTTGTACCCCGGCAGCGGGTTGGTGACAGTCGCCAGGATGCGCGGCTTGGCCGGTTTGCGGAACGGCGAGGTCAATGCCGAACCCGGCACGCCGATGCGATAGGCCAGGCGCACCAGACGCTCCCCGGTGCCGATGGCAGGCGGGGTGAAATCCGCCAATGCAAGGGCACGTCCCGGCTCGACGATTGCGCCGCGCGGATCGTCGGCCGCCTCGTTCACCAACCCACCCTCATCCGAATACCCGAGCGGCACCATGGCCTCATCTCCAGACTGATCGTCTCCGGTCGAGCGAGAGGTCAGGGCGGCATCGCTCATCGCTTATGCCTCTCCCTTGAGGGCAGCGATGTTCGCGGCATAGCGGTCCGGCCCGCCGCGGAAGGTGGCCGATCCGGCAACCAGCACGTCGGCCCCGGCATCGACGCACTGGCGCGCGGTAACCGCGTCCACGCCGCCATCGACTTCGAGGTGGATCTGCCGTCCAGTCTTGTCGATTTGCTTGCGGATCGCCTCGATCTTGCGGAGCTGGCTGGAAATGAAGCTTTGCCCGCCGAAGCCAGGGTTGACACTCATGACCAGAACGAGGTCGATCTCTTCCAAGAGGTAGTCGAGCATCTTCGCCGGGGTGGCGGGATTGAGCGAGACGCCAGCTTTCTTGCCAAGCGCCTTGATCGCCTGGACCGTGCGGTGGGCATGGGGACCCGCTTCGGGGTGGAAGGTGATGATGTCCGCCCCCGCTTCGGCAAAGGCCTGGAGGTAGGGGTCGACCGGAGTGATCATCAGATGAACGTCGAACGGCTTGGCGCTGTGCGGGCGCAGCGCCTTTACCACCATCGGACCGATCGTGATGTTGGGGACGAAATGGCCATCCATCACGTCGACGTGGATCCAGTCGGCACCGGCCGCGTCGATGGCGCGGACCTCTTCACCCAGGCGGGCAAAATCGGCAGAGAGGATCGAGGGAGAAATCAGCGGCGCGGGCATGGCTGGTCGCAAGGCTCCTTTCCCGGCGCTTAGCCATCCCGGCTTGGCTGCCACAAGCAGCCTACACGGTTTTTCCACACACTATCTCGATACTTGCCGCGATATTGCATCGTCCCGTCGCAATTGACGGATGCGCTTCGCAAAGGCATGCCGTGTAGGTGTCGCAAACCCTTCCGGAACACCCTGGCCCAGCCCTTCTGGCGCGCGAAGCGCGTGTCCGGCATGGACCGATTCGCCACCACCCGAATGCCGCCCGGTGCGACTGGTTCATGACCATCGAAGGCGACTGCTTCTGGTTCAAGACCGGCACCGGTTTTCATATCTTCTACCGCAAGGGCGACGGCGTCACCATCGAGCGGGAACCGGACGCAGACCCGGCGGAAGAGCAGCTGTGGGTGAACGGCAGCACCTATGCCGCGATTGCCGCGATCAACGGCTACTTGCCGGTCCACGCCTCTGCAGTGGCCTGGCGTGGCCGCGCCTATGCCTTCGCCGGGCCGAGCGGGTCCGGCAAGTCCACCCTGGTCGCAGCACTGGGGCACCACGGCCTGCCCATGGTGTGCGATGATACGATGATCCTCGACGTGACAGCCACGCATGAAATAGTTTGCTTTCCTGGACATAAGCGTTTGAAATTAACAGACGATGCTCTATTTTTGACCAAGCTAAAAGGGCAAGAGAAGGTCGGCAAGATGGTCAGCAAATACTACGCCGAACCGGCTGGCGGACCTTACAAGCAAGTCCTGCCACTCGCCGGGATTTTCTACTTGGAGGATGCTGGCGCGGTAGGCGTCGAAGCGATCACCGGGGCGCGGCGCATCGCCTGTCTCAACGACGATCATTACACGGCGGAGCTTTATGCCCTGGCCCGCCGCGACGAACCGGCTGTACGGCTTTCCCATCTCGGCGCGATTGCGAACCGGATCGTGATGAACCGCCTTGGGCGCCCGATTGATCGCAACCGCTTTGCCGCGACGACGGAAGCGATAGCAGCACATATCAAACAAGGTGCATTGTGATGACTGCCAGGCTGGTTAAGCAGCGGGACCGTTTTAGCGAGACGATGGTCGACGGCGAAGTGGTCCTGCTGAACCTTGATGACGGAACCTTCTTCTCGCTCACCGGAACAGCGGCAGCAATCTGGGCGCTGATCGACGGCGAGCGAAACCGCGACGCCATGCTGGCCGAGCTCGCCGCTGGCTACGAGGCAGAGGTTGAGACGATCGCCCCGCAGTTGGACGCGTTTATCACGCAATTGCAGGTTCCCGGATTTGTCATCCTGGATTGAACGCTGGCGCGCTCGGTCAAGGACGGGCGAGGCAATTGCCGAACTGCTGCTCGCCCAGCTCACGATCCGGATGCTCCCGCTGCGGCGCTGGCATGGCAGACTTGGTCGCACAGGTCATGGCGCTGGCCCGATCCTTTCCGGTCGGATCCTGGCACGGCACGTGGATCGGGGAGCATCCCGACTTCCCTTCCCCAACCGATGCTTGCCCCGAGCCATGGCGCTGAGCCGAATGCTTCAAAGACGCCAGATCGCCCACGACCTGGTCATTGCCGCCAGGCCTGCGATGCAGGCCCATGACAAGCGTGAACTGCATGCCTGGGTCGAAGTAGGCGGCGACATCGTATTGGGTGAATTGCCCGGACCGTGGATTCCGGTCCTTCGCCTGCCATAGAATACAGGCGATTGTTTTCTTTATGAATTTCCAATAGAGTCTTTGCATCGCAGAATTTCAAAATCGCAGGGTCGTATCGTGAAAAATGCCAAACATATCTGGACCAAGCCTGAGCTGACAAAGCTTGGCACGTTGAAAGACGTGGCAGGCGGCAAACTTCTTGGCGTCGAGGCGGGCGGCAAGGGCAACGGCAAGAAGGCCATTTCCTGAACCCCTGACAGCAAGCAATGCTGGCCTTCTGCCGCAGCTGGCGCCCGTCGGCCCTCGACGGACAGCGCATGGCCGCCTCGCTCGGATTGCCGGCCCCTGACCAGCTGGTGTGGTCGCAAATCGGCAACTGCACTTACGCACGCGTGACCGGCGTGTGGGAGCCTGTGCAACGGCGGGGCGCCCACCCACCCGCGCAAGTTGCATTGCCCTCTGGCGACCTGGTCCTTTTCACCGGATGGTTTGATAACCGCCGCGAAATCGCGGCGAGGCTCGGGATCGAAGACCGCAATGCGGCCTGGGTCTATGGCCATGCCGTCGAGCGCTGGGGCGATGAAGCCGACCTCCATCTGGTCGGTGAATACTGCGCAGTGATCGACCGCCCCAGGACCGGTGAGGTCCGGCTGGCACGCAGCCCGCTTTGCGCGCCGCCCTTGCACTATCACCGCTCCGCGCTGGGCATTGCAGCCGCCAGCGCACCCCGGGCGCTCATCGCCCTCGGCCTGCCCGCCGAACTCAACGAAGAACGCCTGGCGATGCAGCTTCATGCCGCGGCCTACGATGCCGAAGGCGGCTGGTACAAGGGCATCGAAGCCTTGCAGCCGGGCGTGATCGTCTCCGCCAGCCGCGACGGAGAACACCGCAGCAAGCCACATGACCCGGCAAGCCTTCCGGAATTGCGCCTGTCGCGGGACGAAGACTACGTCGAAGCGGCGGAGGAACTGCTCGGCGAGGGCATCTCCCGGACCATCGCCGGATTCCGTCGCCCAGCCACCTTGCTGACAGGCGGTCTCGATTCGACCATTGTCGCCAGCCACCTGCTGGACCAGTTGCCCGCCGGCCGAACCCTGCCGAGCTTTACCTGGACCAGCGAGCCAGGGGCCGACCTGACGGACAGCGCCACCCATTTCGTTGACGAGAAATCCCGGGTCGAGGCTTTTGCCGCAATGCACCCGCGCATCGAACCGCATTTCCTCGACAACGCGGGGCGCGGTTTTGATGACGGGTGGAACGAACTGTTCATGCTGGGCGGGGTGACTACCACGGCGATCGGGCTGCTATATCCCTATGGCAGCGCATTTGCCGCAGCCCGGCAGAACGGTTGCGACCTCGTAATCGGCGCAGGTTTTGGCAACGAGACCTTTTCCAGCGAGGGACGGCGCGGCTATTTCGAATTTCCGCGCCGGGGCAAGTTCCGCCAGATGTGGCGTGCGCTGGCGGCCCGCAATGGCGATGACAGGCCGGTCTGGAGACGCTTTGTCACGCTCGTCCTGTTGCGGTCCTTGCCAGTACCCGTTTGGCGCGCGGTCAGTCGCTGGCGGGGTGTTGATGTGGCCAGCGTTCACGCAGTGGCCGGTGCGCTCCATCCTGACTGGCCCGGACGCAAGGCGCTGGAAGAAGCGGTGCGGCGCGCCGATCCGGCCATGGATCGGCCGTTCCATCGCTCGCGCCGGGAAGAGATCGCCTCCATGGCGGCAGAGATGGACGCGGACGGGCGCGATGTGATGCAGGCCTTCCAGCAACGACACCGGATCGCTTACCGCGACGTGACCACCTATCGCCCTTTCCTCGAATTCTGTTGGCGCCTGCCGGTCGAACAACTGATGCGCGACGGGGAAAGCCGCTTCCTCGCGCGGCGGATGGGCAAGGGACGCCTGCCCGAAGCAATCCGCACCGAGACCCGCTATGGCCTGCAACTTGGCGATTGGCACCAACGCATGGCGCGCCAACGTCTCGCCCTGCTCTCCGAGCTAAAATCGCTCGAACACGACCCGCAGGTGTGCCGCCTGGTCGATCTGCGGCGCCTGATGCGCATGCTGGAAGACTTTCCGGAAACCGGCAATGTCCCGCGCAACCTGGCCCTGCAATACCAGATCACCGTGCCCAATGGCATCGCCGCCGCACGCCTGATCCAGCACGTCAATGGCCGCAATGGCTGAGCCCAAATCACCTTTTCCGGCTCTGATTGGGCGCAGGCTCTACCCCCGCCTTGCCGTGCTGCTAGCGCTGATGGTCCTTGCCGCGGCAACGGAAGGACTTGGCCTGGTCTTGCTGATGCCGATGCTCGAACTGGTCGGCACAGGCATGGGGGTTGGCACGGAAATCCTGGGTCACCTTGGCCTCGCCCCGCGGCTGGAAGTACTACTGCCGCTATTCGTTGCCTTGGTCGCGGCCCGGTCAGCCATCGTCTACGCGCGCACCTTGGCATCCTTGCGCTTCGAAGCCGCGGTGGTTGACGGCCTGCGCGAACGCGCGTGGCGCGGCCTGCTGCATTGTGATTGGCGCACCCTGCTGGCGATGAAGCGAAGCGACAGCGCTAGCCTGCTGATCAACCGCGTCGATCAGGCCGGGGACTTCGTGAACCAGGCCATCGCCGCTGTTTCAACCAGTGTCACGCTTGGCGGGTTGGCCGTGGCGGCACTGGCGATCTCTCCCACCTTTGCATTTGCTTCGATTGCGTCGGGCGCCGGTATCCTCGCCCTCCTTCACCCCGCACGGCGCCAGGCACGCGACCTGGGTGAACAGCTCGGCAGGTCCCATGCCGCCATCCAAGGGAAAGTCACCGAAGGTCTGGGTGCCATCCGAACCATCAAGGCCTTTGGTCTTGAGGAGCGGGCGGGCGATGACCTGGTCCGGGAGTTTGCCGGCTTGCGCCGCGCCATTATTGCATTTCATCGCGCCAAGGGAGCAGCGCAGGCCTTGCTCCAGATCCTTGGCGCCGTGCTTCTCGCCGTGCTCGTCTGGCTGGCAATCGCAAAGGGACACCTGCCCGTGGCGGCGATCCTGCCGATGGTCGCCCTGTTTGCCCGCGCCTTGCCACTGGTCGGCCTGCTGCAACAGGCCTGGAGCAATTGCCGGCACGACCGTCCGGCCGTTGACGAAGCCCTGCAGCTGGTCACGCTCACCGAAGGCGCCGCCGAGGATCCCGCCGATGGCCGATCAGTTCCCCAGCTGCATCGGGAGATCGGCCTTGACCGGGTAACGGTGCAGTTTGCCGGAGAAGGCCGCCCAGCGCTGGATTCCATCTGCCTGGCAATGCCGGCCCGCGGGATTACCGCGCTGACCGGACCTTCCGGCGCGGGAAAAAGCACCCTCGCCGACGTGCTAGGCGGACTGCTCGATCCGGACCGCGGCCGCCTGACGGTCGACGGTGTCGAGATCAGCGGCCCGCTGCGGCAGGCTTGGCGACGGCGGGTCGCCTACGTCCAGCAGGACCCTGCGTTGATCTCGGCATCGCTGCGCGACAATCTTCGCTGGGCCTCACCCCAGGCAACAGATGCGGAAATGATAGCGGCGCTAAAAGCATCGGCAGCGAATTTCGCGCTGAACCTGCCCCAGGGTCTCGGCACCATGCTTGGCGATGGCGGGCGGCAGTTGTCAGGCGGTGAGCGTCAACGCCTGATGCTGGCGCGCGCCTTGCTGTGCGATCCGGCCCTTCTGATCCTCGACGAGGCGACCAGCGCACTCGATGCGACGAGTGAAGCGCAAATTGCCAAGGCATTGCGGGAACTAAGCAAGCGCCTGAGCATCCTAATCATCAGCCATCGCGGGCTGTTAATCGACCTCGCCGAACAGGAAGTCCGGCTGGAAAAGGGCAGATTGATCGACCCGCATTGAATCTGCACTTGCGAACAGGGCCCCTATTGCCACATTGGGCCGAACTGCCATTCGGGGGCAAAGGAGTTTCCATGATTCCCGCTTTAGGATTGCGCCTTGCAGGCCTGGTTGCGACGTCGCTCGCCGTGGTGGCCGCTATGCCGGTCCGGGCAGAGCCCGCCCCTGCCGGTTGTACCGGCCCGCAGAGTCCGCATTGGGTCAGCATTGCGGTTGAGGGCCTGCGCAATTCCAGTGGGGTTGTTGCCTTGACGCTGTACCCGGATGATCCAGCGCGCTTCCTCAAGCCAAGAGGTTCGCTTTACGTGACCCAGGTGAACGCGCGGGCCGGCTTTGCCCAGACCTGCATCTATGTGCCGGCGCCAGGCGCTTACGGCATCGCGCTGTACCACGACGAGAATGCCAACGGTAAGATCGACCGGAATGGCCTGGGCATCCCCAAAGAGGGCTTCGGTTTTTCCAACAACCCGCGGATCTTCCTGAGCGCACCCAGCTTTGCCAAGGTACGTTTCGTCACCAATGGCGGAGGCGTCAGCACCCGCATCCGGATGAAATATCCATAAGGTTCGGCTTCAGCCGTAAATCTCCGGCAGGTTGCGCGGTGCCTGTTCCTCCGCCAACTGGTAGGCCCGCGGATCGTCCACGTCGAGCCACCAGGCCGTGCCGATATCCATGGTTGCGGCGCGGCCTGCGTCGGCGAGCTTCTGCATGCCTTCGGACAGGCTCCCCGCCTTGCCTTCGGCGATGGCTTCGCGGATCGCTTCAGCCAATTCCGGAGTGGCAAGGAACGCGCCGCAGTCGACCGCATCGTACTCGGCAATGGTCTTGCCGATGGCGCGGATGAACTGGCGCTCGTCCAGCTTGACCCAGGTCGCATCGTCAGGATCGATCAGCGGGTCATTGCAACGATAGTCCACCGCCAGAGTCACCCCGCGATCCGCCCCGCCCTGCCGGGCCAGCCGCGACAGGATCGTGCCGGAAAAGATATGGTCGCTCATCATCAGCAGGTAGTCACCCGGGATCACGCTTGCCCCCGCCAGGACTGACCAGCCATTGGGCTTCGACCAGTCCTCGACCCGCTGCGCCACGACCGGAATGCCCGCGCGCTCGGCCAGGGCTGGCAGGGCTGCTTCCAGCCGGTCCGCCTCGTGCCCGGTGACCACCACCACTTGCTCAACCCCGGCGGCCTTGGCCTGGCGCACGCCCAGTTCGAGCAATGGAATCCCGGCAATCGGGGTCATCGGCTTCGAATCCGAAATGTCGCGCAAGCGGCTGCCGAAACCGGCGGCGATGATCAGGGCATGCATCAGGTGGCTATCCTCAAATGGAAACGGCGCCAGTTGCCCGGCGCCGTTCCCTGTAATCGTTTTGCCCTGGCTTATTCAGCAGCCAGCGGCGCATCCGCGACATAGTCGTCGACCATCTGGGCGGCCAGATCGTCGTTGAACTGCTGCGGCGGGTGCTTGCAGAAGTAGGCCGACGGACCGATCAGGGCACCGCCTTCACCGCGGTCGAGCGCGACCTTGGCACAACGGATCGCGTCCATGACGCAGGCTGCCGAGTTCGGGCTGTCTTCGACCGAGAGGCGCAATTCCAGTTCCATCGGGACGTTGCCCCACTGCAGGCCTTCGAGGCGCAGGAAGCACAGCTTGTTGTCCTTCTGCCAGGGAACATAGTCCGACGGGCCGACGTGGATGTTCTCATCCTCAAGCCGCTGGGCCAGCATGGCCTGCACTGCCTCGGTCTTCGATTCCTTCTTGCTGCCCAGCCGCTGGCGGTCGAGCATGTTCATGAAGTCGGTGTTGCCGCCGGTGTTGAGCTGATAGGTGCGCTCAACCGTCACGCCGCGAGCGGCGAACAGGCTGGACAGGACGCGGTGAACGATCGTCGCGCCGACCTGTGCCTTGATGTCGTCCCCGACG
>CAZNBX010000038.1:0-10802 GCA_964571305.1 uncultured Novosphingobium sp. | reverse complement strand
TTGCATTACAGCTTACGAACCGAACAGGCTTATGTCCACTGGGTTCGTGCCTTCAGCCTGCCACGTAAGCGCTTGTCCAAAGGCACGACGGCAAGTGGCCGTGATGAGCGGAAATCCTCACCTTCCCTGAAGAACAGGATTTCACCGCGGTCGATAAATGCCGGATAATTGCTGTATCCCGCAAATTCCAAACCATCTGGATCGTCTGAAGCAACCTGCTCGACTGCGAGAATCGGATCCAGAAAACGGTTGTCGGCACGGACTGCTATTTGAAACGGATCATCATACGCCTTTGCCCCCGGTGCCGGCAGGGCATCTTGTGTCCGAGGCCTGACCGGATCGGCAAAAGCCGGGTTGCACAGGCTCAGGCAGCTGGCTGACATTAGTAGGCAGGCAAAGTTCCTCACGGTCATTTCCGCCCGTCCTGGTCGATTCCGACGATATCCCGATCAAAAAGCGGTGCAGCGCCAACCGTGCGGCGAACTCGCTCCTCGATCGCGTCAAGGCGCTTGGCGGCTAGTTCGACAGCTTCGTTATCATCCCTCAGATAGCGCAGGCGGATCGAAAGGAGCTGGAACGCCGCGCTGCGAATCCGTGCGATAATCGCTTCTGCCTTTGACTCGTTTAACTGGCCCCGATCATCGAAGTCAGCTGCCGAGATATCTTCGATCAGTCTGTTGGCACCGACCGTGAAATCAACCCGCTGCATCACCCCGGCGGTCAGACGAACACCCTTCGGATTTCCGCCTGTGACGCCGTATCCAGTCGGCAAGCTGGCCTCATCCAGCTTAAGCACAAAGTTGCCCCCGATCATGGCGTTTGGCGTGGCGGCGCAAGCGATGTGATAGCGACCGTTCGCATCGCTGGTTACTAGCAGACCATTGACCGTCACCAGACGAGCATTCGCTATGCCGCGCTCGCCCTCATCCTGAACGCCATTACCATTGCCGTCATCAAACACCTTGCCGATCACATCAGTGCAATCGAGCAAGAGATCCGGACCGATTGAAACCACCGCCTCCGCCCGGTTTGATATTGGCTGCCCTACCTTGTTCCGGGCAATGGCCGTATTGGTACGATTGCCTTTGGTCACGCCAGCACCAACCCTCAAGACCAGGTCATAGGTCTTGCTTCCGGCAGCAGGCACGATCTGATTCGACCAGATCAGGGTATCGCCGCTGATCACTGGCTCTGCCTGCGATCCATTCACAGTGCCGGTTCCAGGCACATAGCTGAAGCCCGAAGGCAGAATATCGACCACACTGACCAACCCACGTGCGACATTGTCCTGGGTCCGTGCGGTAATCCGGTAAGGCACCAAATCGCCCACCCCAACTGGTCGCAGAGCCGGAGGACTGCTTGTCATGACGGTATTCTACTGCAGTGGTAAGCGTTCCAACCGTGACAGTGAAGTCCTTGGTCACGGTTTGGCCGGCGCCGAGTGTGATGGATTGGGTATAGGGCCCAGTTCCCGACCAGCCTTCGCCCGAACCGCTATAGGTTGTGTTGTTCGGCGCATTCTCCGTCAGCGCAACCGAGAGCGAGCCTGTGCTTGCTCCGCTGCTTTCGACCGCCGTGATGCGATAGGTTAGTACGTCGCCAGATCGGACCTGATATCCGCTCAACGAAGCAAGTGCAGTCCCAGATCGCACCACAGACTGGAGCACCTTGGTGGTGGTGACTGCAGGAGCAAAAAACGCGACTGCCGCGCCGGCGCAATTCGCGGTAGTGCAAGTCGCAGAAGGGGTTGGCGCGGTTGCAGCGTTGCCGCTGCCATCGGAATCGACGGAACCATAATTGGTCAATGTGCCAGCTGACGGGGGACCCGTGGCGTTTATTGTGATCGCCGCCGTACCATTCGGAGCCCCTGAGTCGATCGTCGTCGAGAGCGTCAGGGTACAATTCAACAGTCCACCGGCAACATTAAGATTGGTACAAGTAACACCGCTTACGCCCGTGGAAGCCGAAACGCTCGTCGCCTTGATGCCCGCAGGCAACTGGTCAAGCACCGTGACACTGGTTCCAGTGTATCCCGTGCCACCGGAGTTGCCGATGCCAATCGTATAGGTGAACGAATTGCCGATGAGCTGAGCTGACGACGACACCGTTTTGGACAGAGTGAGAAAAGTGCTCGTCGGATTGACGCTTGGAGTTACAACGTCGCTCGAAATAGCAGTTGCACCGTCAAGACTAACGATTGCCTGGTCGACACCTTTAATAAAATATTGCTTATTATCAGGAGTCGACGAAGTTAGAGTAATGAAATATTTACCCGCCGTAAGAGTCTTTGGCGTCGAAAATGCGAAAGTTTTTAGCGTGAAACTTCCGGGCACATCGGCGGGAGTTAGAGCAACGGAATCTATCAAGGTGCCGTTAGTATCAGTCCCTCGATAAAGTCTCAAAACAATGTTTGCGGTTGCATTGTTTTGCTTGATCGTAAACCGGCCACCTCCGAAATCAAAGGATCCGGTTACGTCCAGATACCAGGTGCTCGTATGGGGAGCACTATCGATCTGCGTCTGAGCTGCAGTCTGGCCGGTGTAAAGATAATAGGGATCTGCGGCTAATGCTGCATCGGCGCAAAAAAAAAGGACTAAAAATCAAGAAAGCAAAAAGCGTAAACCAAGATTTTATCAGACGCACTGCAATGTGCTTGCTTTGTAACAGATGATGAGGGGCGCCCGCCATTTCGCCCCCCTTTAACAAATAATCGTACTTAAATCATTCTAAAATCAATTAAATAACAACCGTTTTGAGCAGGTTTTGGAAAAATGCGAAAAGTACGATCGTCATGTTAGTGTCAAAAATTGAATTGTTTTTCCTCATCAAAAAATCGACCGTCAACGAAGTCAAATCATCAAGCCTCAAAGTGAGAAATGAATTGCACCATTTCGGCAATGAATTCGCATCCCTCTAAATGCGCCTTGGATCGGCAACGAACCTGGGTGTCGACTCGTTTGGCCGCCTCAGAATGTTCGTCCACAAACGTCCACGCACGAAAGGATCGGTTGGGGTCGGCCCTGGAGAAGATTGGGGTGGGTGATGACGTTGTGAAGCTGATCGGGAACAAGCAGGTCCTGACTGCAGCGGGTACCGGGCAAAACACTACGCCCGCAAATGTTCGTGGTCTTGCATGAAAATGGCGCGCCATGCAGAATGAAACTGAGAACAGCTTCATATTGGAAATCAAACGGGTCTAGCTGAGCCGCGCTGTCGAAGATGTCGACACTGCCGTAGCTTGAATGTGGAACGGCAATCCTGAATTTTTGCCATCCATTGCGCCAGAACTTCAATTCAAGACATGGGGTTGGTTCAAGTGCGAGTGCTGCTCGGCGCTTTCCCTGTCCAGCGCTTGAACGCTCGACTAAAATTGCTCGCGTCGGTGAAGCCCAACAGGAAAGCGATCTCAGTGATCGACAGCCCGGGCTGCCGCAAGTAGCCTAACGCCAGTTCGAGGCGCATCTCGTCCATCAGTTCGTGAAAGCCGGTGCCCCGTTCACCAAGCCGCTGTTGCAGTACGCTCTGACTGATCCCGAGCTCCTTGGCCACTTGACCCCGGGTGCAATTCCCGCCGCTCAACTGCTCGACAATCGCGGTGCGGGTGCGCGCGACGATGTCTGATCGGGCCAGCTTCGCCAGGCATTCGTTGGCGATCCTGTCATTGAATTGGGCAAGGTCAGGACAGGAGCCGCCCAGTTGCTCGTCCATTATCCCAGCATCGAAGACGATCATGACCTGCGCGCTTCCAAAGTTCGGGGCGACGCCGAATGCATCACCGTAAGGCCCCGGGCCTTGCGGCGGGCATTCGCGCATCAGGTCGACCCGGACCGGCACCAGCGGCTTGCCCAGCAGCAGCCGCATGAAGCGGAACATGAAGGCAAGGAATGCATCCTCGGTTTCGCCACATAGCTGGGTGCGGCGGTCGAACTGGAGGATCACGCCGTCTTGCGCGCGTTCGGCGCGCAGTACGACCGATTGCGAGACGATCGCGAAGTAGCGTTCGAGCCGCAGGCAGAACTCCCACAAGGTTCGACTAGCCATCAGCGCATAGCCAAGCGCGTGAATGTTCGAGGCGTGAATGTAGCGCGCCACGCTCAACCCGAAATAGGGATCTCCGGTCGCCTCGACACAGACCTCGAACAGCCGGGTAACCTGAGCGCTGGTCAGGCGCTCAAGCGGGTCGTTGCGATCTGCCGTGGCGATCCCGGCCCGAGCAAGGATCGGCGCGCTAGCGAGCCCCCGGCTTTCCAGCGCGCGAGCGATCGGTGCCGTATAACCGGCGATGACCGATGGCAGCGAGGCTGATGGCGGGACGATATCTGGCATGATCCAGCCCAGTTTAACCGGGTCCAGTTCAAACGCAAATGACCGGTATTCCGGCGGATCGGACAGGCGTGGCGACGGCAATCCGGGATATCGCTGCGGCCAGACGTCTGACTAAAATGGCCCGGAACCCTGATCGATGCATCGGATTGAACTGCCCCCGCACCTGCTAGACGGCACAAGGCCCTGCTTTCGCTTCGATCGTCCGGATCCGCGCAAGACCGCACTGCTGGTGATCGATCTACAGGTTGCCTTTGTCGACGAAGGCCAACCCTATGCCAGTCAGAACGCCCGCGACGTCTTGCCGAATGTGAATGCGGTCATCGCCGCTGCGCGCAAGTCCGGTGCACTCGTGGTGTTCACTCGGGCGAGCACAAGTGACGATCCCCGCCATGCTCGTCCCGCCTGGTTCGACCAGTCGTCCGCCTATGGCCCGCTGGCGGCGATGCTGCGCGAGGAATGCCCCGGCCATGCCCTGTCCGCCCAGCTCGACCGCGCGCCAGCCGATCTGGTAATCGACAAATACCGCAGCAGCGCGATGCTGCCACAGTCTTGCGACTTAGCCGCGCAGCTGAGCGCGCGCGGGATCGATACACTGATCATCGTCGGAGCGATCACCAACTACTGCTGCGAGAACACCGCCCGCGACGCCTGCCAGATGGACTTCAAGGTGTTCTTCATCACCGACGCCACCGCCGCGATGACCGATGCCGAACACAATGCCTCGCTCGGCAGCGTGGGCGGCCATGCTGATCTGCGCACCACCGCCGAAATGATCGATCTGCTTGAAGGACCCAATCCGCAATGACCGAACCCGCCCTGCTTGTCGAAGCCCATGGCCCCGTGACCCGGTTGGTGATGAACCGGCCGCAAGCGATGAACGCGCTCAACCTGTCGATGTTTGATGCTTTGAAGGCAGAGCTGCCCCGACTTGCGGCCGATGATGCCTGCCGGGTGCTGATCCTGACCGGAAGCGGACCGGCGTTCTGCGCTGGCGCCGATCTTAAGCAAGCGCTGGCCGGCCAGCCTGCGCCTGGTGAACCCGATTTCCTCGACCGCGCGCGTGAAGCGCTCGATCTGCTCGCCGCCTTTCACAAGCCGGTGATTGCTGCGCTCAACGGAGTGGCCATGGCGGGCGGGCTCGAATTGGCGATGTGTGCCGACATTTTGATTGCGGCGGAAAGTGCACAGATCGGCGATGCCCACGCCAACTTCGGGGTCTACCCCGGGGGTGGCGGCGCTGCGGTGCTTCCGCGGGTCGTTCCCCTCAACACTGCCATGTATCTTTTGTTCACTGGCAAGACGCTCTCGGCTGCAGAGTTCAAGTCGCTCGGTCTGGTCAGCGAAGTTCACCCTGACGCGGAACTGGCCGAAGCAAGCCTCAAGCTCGCGCAGGCGATTGCACTCAAAAGCCCGATCGCGCTCAGGCGGATGAAAGAAGTGGCCCGGACCAGCGCCGACAAGAGCCGTGCCGATGCCCTGCTGCACGAACAGGTGATGCTGCGCCAACATCAGCGCTCAGCCGACCTGGCCGAAGGGATCGCAGCCTTCTCCGAGAAGCGCGCCCCGCACTTCACCGGGCGCTGAGGAGGGCTGCGATGACACGGATTTATATCGCCGGCGTAGGGATGACCCCTTTCGGCCGCCATCTCGACAAATCGATTCACGATTTGTCGACTGCTGCGACGGTTCTGGCCTTGCAGGACGCGGACGCGGCCCCTTCAGCAATCGAAGCGGTCTATTTTGCATCGGCCACCAACGGTGCGCTGCAAGGACAACATTCCATCCCCGGCCCAATCGCTGCTCGCCGAGCGGGCCTTAGCGGCGTACCGGTGTTCAGCGTCGAGAACGCCTGCGCTTCGGGCTCTTCAGCTTTCAATCTCGCGGTCACGGCGATCAAGGCGGGCGAGGCGGATATTGCGCTGGCACTTGGCGCGGAGAAAATGAACATCGCCGACAAGGCACGGATGTTCGCGGTGTTCGACAGCGGCTGGGACGTCGAGACGGTTGAGGCCAACAAGGCCACGCTGCTGGCGCTGGGCGCGGGTATGGAGCCGCCGGCGGGCACCACTTCGGACAAGCCCTATAGCGTCTTCATGGACGTCTATGCCGCGTTCTGCCGCCAGCACATGCGCCGCTATGGCACCACCCAGCGCCAGATCGCGGCAATCGCGGCGAAGAACCACCAGCATTCGGTCCACAATCCGCTGGCGCAGTTCCGCGATGCGATGAGCATCGAGCAGGTCCTCGCCGCTCCGCCGATCACCTGGCCACTGACCCTCCCGATGTGCTCGCCAATCAGCGACGGCGCCGCCGCCGCTGTTATCTGCAGCGAGGCTGGTCTGCGTAAGCTTGGCGCAGCCGGCCGGGCAGTGAAAGTCCTCGCCAGCGTGATCCTGACCGGGCTCGAGCACGATCCCGAGGATCGCGAACAGGGGATCGGTTACCGGGCCGCACGGCGCGCCTATGAACGCGCCGGGATCGGGCCTAATGCTATCGATGTGGCCGAGGTCCACGATGCCACCGCAATGGGCGAACTGCTCAATGTCGAGGCGCTGGGGCTGGTGCCGTTTGGCCTTGCCGGCCCGGCGGCGGAGCGGGGTGACTTCACGCTCGGTGGGCGAGTGCCGGTAAACCCCTCGGGCGGACTGGAATCAAAAGGCCATCCGATCGCTGCTACGGGGCTTGGGCAAATCCACGAACTGGTTACCCAGTTGCGCGGCGAGGCCGGTGCGCGGCAGGTTGAGGGCGCGCGGATTGCGGCACACGAAAACGGCGGCGGGCTGCTCGGGATCGAAGAAGCCGTGGTCGCCGTGAACCTCTTCGCGAAAAATTAAGGACATGGGCAAGGTCCTTCAGACCGAAGAGCAGGCCATGGCGGTCGAAACGCTGCGGCGCTATCTGGCTACCGAAGTCGATGGGCTGTTCAGCCGCGACTATCGTGACCGTTTCGTACCACGCGAAGTAATGGCCAAACTGATGCGCGAGCTCAGCGAATTCGGGCTGGTCAGCGGCACGGTCAGTTCGGCAGCGGGCGGACTGGGGCTCGACTGGCTGACATCGCTGATGCTGTTCGAGGAAGTCGCTGCCTGTTCGGTAGATCTTTCGGTGCCGGTGCTGATCAATTCGTTCGGGGCCTACCTGCTCGAACAGGTTGCTTCACCCGAGCTGCGCGAACGCTACCTGCCCGGGCTGATTGCCGGGGACAGTTTCGTCTCGATGGGGATCTCCGAACCCGGGGTCGGCTCCAACGTGATGGAAGTGCGCACCCGCGCCCGGCGCGATGGCGATTACTGGGTCGTCAGCGGCGAGAAGACCTGGATTAGCAATGGCGCCTATTCCGACTTCCTGATCTGCCTGTGCCGGACCGGTGACGACCCACGCGGCGGATTGACCCAGATCCTGATCGACCGACACGAGCATGGCTATGAGGCGCGCGGGATCGACAAGATTGCCTTCAACAGCCAGTCGACAGCGCAAATCTTCCTTGATGAGGTTCGGGTGCCGGTGGCCAACACCATCGGCGAAGAAGGTGGCGCATTGAAGCGCACCCTGTCGCACTTCGAGAAATCGCGCGCTTTCGTAGCCATGCAGTCGGTCGGCCTTGCCCGCCGCGCGCTGCAAGAGGCCGTGGCCTATGCGAAAGAGCGCCGTCAACACGGCAAGGTAATCGCCGGGCACCAATTGATCGCCGCAATGCTGGCCGAAATGGCGACCCAAGTCGATGCCGCCCGCCTGCTGGTCCACCGCGCCGCACAACTTTTCGACGCCGGGCAAGGCGCCGAAATGGAAGCTGCAATGGCCAAGTACTTCGCCTGCGAGGCCGCAGTCACAGTCGCCCGACAGGCCGTGCAGATCCACGGTGGCAACGGCGTCACGCGCGATTACCTGGTTGAGAAACTAGCGCGCGAGGCGATCGTCTGCCCGATCCCCGAGGGCACGACCCAGATCCAGCAACTGATTATCGCGCGTGCGCTGACCGGCGTCGCGGCATTTTGAATTCGCAAGGAGAAATGACATGCAGATTGCCGACAAGATTGTGGTCATTACTGGCGGCGCATCGGGCCTAGGCCTCGCGACCGCGCGCTACATGATCGAGCAGAAAGGCGCGCGGGTCGCGCTGTTCGACATTAACGAGGCGGCCGGCGCAACCGCCGTAGCCGACCTTGGCGAACAGGCAATGTTCGTGGCCACCGACGTGACAAGTGACACCTCGGTTCGCGCCGCTGTTGCCGCGGTGGTCGAGCGCTTCGGCGCCGTCCATGCCTGCATCAACTGTGCAGCGATCCTCGGCCCCAGCAAAGTGCTCGACAAGGAAGGCAAGGCCACGCCGCTGGCGCGCTTTGCCCAGATGGCAATGGTCAACCTGGTCGGCGTGTTCAACGTGATGAGCCAGTGCGCCGAAGCAATGGCCCGCAATGCGCCTGAAAACGGCGAAGAGCGCGGCGTGGTGATCAATATTTCCTCGGGCGCGGCCTTCGAAGGCCAGATCGGCCAGTGCGCTTATGCATCGACCAAAGCCGGGGTAATGGGTCTCAACATGCCGGCCGCACGCGAGCTCGGCGCACTGGGAATCCGCGTCAACGCGATCGCACCGGGTCTGTTTCTGACCCCGATGGCGGCTCAAGTGCCGCCCGAAGTGTTCGCATCACTAAAGGCCATGACCGAAGCGCCCAACCGCCTTGGCGATCCTGTCGAGTTCGCGCATTGCTGCGCCTTCATCATCGAGAACGCCTACCTCAACGGCGAGACGATCCGGCTCGATGCCGCATCGCGGCTTCGGGCGCGCTGAGCCGTGAAGCTCAACTTCTGCCGGGTGATGCGCGGCTTGGCCCGGCGCCATGGCGAAGCCGAAGCGCTGGTCAATGTCGAGCGCGGACGGCGGCTGAGTTATCAGGATTACCACTTGCTCACCAACCGCATCGCGAACGCGATCCGCGGCGAGCTTGGAATCGGCCTGGGCGACAGATTCATGCTGATCCTCGAGAACGACAACCTGTCGTTGCTGCACATGCCGATGTTCCTCAAGCAGGAGGGGACAGCAGTGCTGACCAACATGCGCGATTCGCTGGAAGAGCATCGGCGCCAGATCGAATTCGTAAGTCCGAAACTGGTGATCCTCGAAAACCGCCTGCTCGAAAGCCACCTGGCAATGCTGCGCGAACTAGGCTGCACGGTGGTTGCGATCGATGCTGAAGCGACGCTGCCCGAAGGAGTGCTGTGCCTGCCCGATCTGATCGCTCGGGCTTCGGATGCGGACAACGACGTCGCGCTGGACCAAACCAATCATACCGCAATGATGCGTTTCACAGGCGGCACCACCGGCAAGGGCAAGTGCGCGATGTACACGCCCGACAATATCATGGCCTGCCGCGACAGCTTCTTCATCCACACCGAGCTTGGCTGGGATGCGCAGACTCGCGCGCTGCATGTCGCACCGCTGTCCCACGGAGCCGCAATGCTCTTCTACCCGACGCTGTTTTCGGGCGGGACCAGCGTAACGATGAATGCGCTTGATCTCGGCGCCTGGATCGACACGGTCGAGCGCGAGCGGATCAGTCATTCGTTCCTGGTGCCCACCGCACTTTATCGCCTGCTCGAATTGCAGAACATGTCCCCGCGCAATCTCACATCGCTGCGCACGCTGCTCTACGGGGCTGCGCCGATGAGCCCCGCCAAGCTGAAGGACCTGCTGGACTGCTTCGGCCCGATTTTCGTCCAGTCTTATGCCGCGACGGAGGCGGCGATGATCGTCAGCCTGCTCGGCAAGGCCGATCACCGCACCGACAGTGCCGCGGCGATCAAGCGTTTGGCCTCGACCGGTCGAACCACGCCCGGGGTCGAGGTCTTCATTGCTGACGCTGACGGAAACGAGCTGCCCTCCGGCGAGACTGGAGAAATCCGCATCCGCTGCCGCGGTGTGGTCCAGGGTTACTATGGCAACCCCGAACAGACGGCAGCCGAATTCGAACAGGACTGCTGGCATTCAGGAGATCTTGGGTTCATCGATGCCGACGGCTACCTGCACCTCGTCGACCGGCTCAAGGACATGATTATCAGCGGCGGTTTCAACGTCTATGCAGTCGAAGTCGAAGCCGCGCTGGCCGAGCACCCGGCGGTGCTGATGAGCGCGGTGGTTGGCCGCCCGCATCCCGAATGGGGCGAAGCTGTCCACGCCGAAGTGGTGCTGCGCGATGGCCTTAAGGCCTCAGAGCAAGAGTTAATAGACCTCGTCAAGTCGCGCCTCGGAAGCTACAAAGCGCCAAAGTCGGTCACCTTTGCTGACATCCTGCCACTCTCTCCAGTCGGCAAAGTCCTGCGCCGCGAAGTTCGCGAGCGCTATTGGGCGCACTCCCGCAGGTCCATCAATTGATTGCGAAAGGCGCAAGCAAGGAAACAAGCCAAGGGCTCAACCTGCGAAAATAATCTAGAGGTTGAACCCTTGGCGCGCCCGGCTGGCGTCGAACCAGCGGCCTCAA
>CAZNBX010000037.1:0-10917 GCA_964571305.1 uncultured Novosphingobium sp. | reverse complement strand
GCGGATGTTCCCACACCCAGTCGAACACCAGCGGCGCAATCAGCGCGGTGAACAGCCCGCCCAGCGCACCGCCTGCCGACATGGCGAGATAGAACGTGGTCAGCTGGGCCGGTTCGGGGCGCAGGTCATAAAGCCGCGCATGCAGAGCGACGCAGATGAAGAACAGCAGGCTGACACTGCCGATCACTGGCAACAGGCCGTTCGAGCCTTGCGACACCATCGCCGTGCCTCCGATCGACAGCAGCACCGGCCAGGCCAAGGCCGAGACAATCTGCGCGGGCCCGCGATGGTCGGAAAAGGCGATCACGAAGCTGAACAAGTAGAGCCCCAGCGGGATGACCCAGAGCAGCGGCATCGCGAATATATCGGTGGTGAGATGCGTAGTCGTCGAAAGCATCAGGCCCGACGGCACGGCGGCAAGAACGATCCACTGCGCCAGTTGGCGCCGGGGAATCCTTGCGGTCGTACTTTCCACCGGCGCATTCTGTTCGTTCCACCGCAGGCGGGCGGCCAGCATGATCAGTCCGAGCAGCACGACGTATCCGCCGCTCCACGCCCAGGCCTGGACATGCAGTGAAAGCAGCGGTTCGGCGAGCACCGGATAGGCTATCAGGCCGGCGAAGCTGCCCAGGTTAGATGCGGCATAAAGCGCCCAGGGCTGGCCGGCTTTTGGATGGAGGCCATACCAGTGCTGCATTAGCGGTGCCTGGGCCGAAACGAGGAAGAACACCGGGCCAATGCTCAGGGCGAGCAGCGCCGGAACCCAGAACACTTCGGTCCCGGGGGCTGGATCGGGGAGTGTCACCAGTCCGACCGGAAGCATCACCAATGCTACCACGAACAGGGTCAGGTGGATTCGGGCCTGCCGGCGGAACGGCAATCGCGCCAGACGATGCGCATACCAGTATCCGGCAAGCAGCAGTGCCTGGTAGACCAGCATCGCGCTGTTCCATACATTCGGTGCCCCGCCCAATTGCGGCAGGGCCATCCGCGCGACCATCGGTTGAACCAGGAACAGCAGGAACGATCCCGTCAGGATCGTGACCACAAACAGCGCCCTGCTGGAGCCCCCGGCCGGATTCACTGGCGTTGATCCTCCCGCGCAATTCGATAGGCAACGTGGCGCAATAGCGGGTCGTCGTCGGCAAGGCGCGGATGATCGAAGTCCCCGCCTTCAAGATAGGACATGCCAATGCGTTCCATGACTGCCCGGCTCCGCCAGTTGCCCGTGCTAGTGATCGCATAGACTGCGTCGTCGGGAAGATTGGCGAAGGCCCAGTCCCGCGCCGCTCGCGCCGCTTCCGTGGCGTAGCCCTTGCCCCAGGTGTCGCGCGCCATGCGCCAGCCCAATTCCGGCCGCCCCGTAACGGGTCCGACCGATCCCCGGATCACTCCGCACCAGCCAATCAGGCGTGCATCCTCCTTCCGCTCCAGGGCCCAGAAGCAATGCCCGTGCTCGGCGTGGACCCCACGCACCCGTTCAATCAGCACCGCCACCTCGTCCCGGCTCATGACCGGCCCCAAGGTCGCCATGACCTCCGGATCGCTGCACACTGCATGGAACGGCTCAAGGTCTTCATCGCGCCACGAGCGCATGATGAGGCGCTCTGTGGCAAGCGCAAACTCAGCCATTGAGCAGGCGTGCGGCGTGGGCTGCGTGGTAAGTCAGGACCCCGGAGCAGCCGGCGCGCTTGAAGGCCAGGAGGGTCTCCAGCACGAGGGCATCGCGGTCGCCCGCCCCGGCCGCGGCTGCGTGCTCGATCATCGCGTATTCGCCGCTGACCTGATAGGCGAAGACCGGAACCTCGAAGGCTTCCTTCACCCGTCGAACGATGTCGAGATAGGGCAGGCCCGGCTTGACCATCACGCTGTCAGCGCCTTCGGCCAGGTCCAGTTCGACCTCGCGCAGAGCCTCCTCGGCATTGCCCGGGTCCATCTGGTAGGTCTTCTTGTCGCCTTTCAGCAGCCCGCGAGAACCGACCGCATCGCGGAACGGGCCGTAAAAGGCGCTGGCATACTTTGCGGCATAGGACATGATCTGGACATTGACGTGGCCGTCCTGTTCCAGCGCATCGCGGATCGCGCCGATGCGGCCATCCATCATGTCCGATGGCGCAATGACGTCAGCCCCGGCCGCAGCCTGGTTCAGGCTCTGCCCGACGAGAACCTCGACCGTCGCATCGTTGAGGACATAGCCGCGATCATCGATCAGGCCGTCCTGGCCATGACTGGTATAGGGGTCGAGTGCAACGTCGGTCAGCACGCCGATATCGTCGCCGCAAGCATCCCGGATTGCCTTGATCGCACGGCACATCAAGTTGTCCGGATTGAGTGCTTCCTTGCCATCCTCGCTGCGCAGGGCGGCGGGCGTGTTGGGGAACAGGGCAAGGCAGGGAATGCCCAGCTTTACCGCTTCGCGCGCCCGGGCGGCGATGCCATCAACCGACCAGCGCGACACGCCGGGGAGCGAGCCGATGGGCTCTTCCACCCCGGACCCGTCGGTCACGAACAGCGGCCAGATCAGGTCGGCCGGGGTCAGGATGGTTTCGCGGTGCAGGGCGCGGCTCCAGGCAGAGGCACGGGTGCGGCGCAGGCGGGTGGCTGGATAGGATGACATGGACAGGGGTCATAGGCCGCGCGTCCGGTCACCTCAACTCTTCAATCGATCGATCTCGCGCCGGGGTGCCGGGCCGGACTCTGCCTGGCGCGGCACGGAGTTACCCAGCGCCGCGCCGGGCGAGACCGCCTTGAGCTGCGCCATGCGGGCGCGGAAGGCGGCAAGTTCCTTCTGGTCGACCTGGTTGCTGACCGTGAAGCGCACCGAAAGCGGGTTCACCACGCGTCCGTTCTGGTAGAGCTCGTAATGCAGATGCGGCCCGGTCGAGAGGCCGGTCGAACCGACATAGCCAATCACCTGCCCGGCACTGACATGGGTCCCATTGGGCACGGCAATCCGGCTCATATGGGCATAAGCCGTGGCAAAGCCGCCGCCGTGGTCCAGCTTGACGTAATTGCCATGCCCGCCGTGCCAGCCGGAATAGATCACCCGTGCGTCGCCGACCGCATAGATCGGCGCGCCATAGGGCGCGCCAAAGTCGATCCCGGCGTGCATCCGGGTATAGCCCAGCACTGGATGGCGCCTGGCTCCGAAGTTCGAGGTCACCCGGCCCCCATAGACCGGCATGATCAGGCCGGTGCGCTGCGCCCCCATGCCCGACGCTTCGAAGAACAGGCCGTCCTTGCCCCAGCGCAGCAGTTGCGCCTTGGGCTTTCCGGCCTTCTCCAGTCCGGCGAAGAGCAGATCGCCAACCTGTGTCTCGCCACTAGCCGAGCGGCGATAGGCAACGATGATGTCGAAGGTATCGCCCGCCTCGATCGCGGTATCGAGGCTGAGATGCTGGTCGAGCGCCTGGAGGTATTGCTGAATCGCCTCGATCGGCGCACCGGCATCGCGGGCCGACCGATAAAGCCCGCTGCCCACCACCCCGCGAATGCGCAGCGGCGTGGCATCCACGGCGATCGGCTGCTGGTTGATGGCGAGACGGCCGTCCACCCGGCTGACCGCCAGATCGAGATCGAACCGCGCGCGAAAAGCGAGGTGCTCCAATGGCCGAGCCATGCCCGGCGCAGGCGGAGCGCCAAGCCGCAGGTCGATCCGGGTCCCAGCCGGGATCTGGCTGGTCGGCTGGACCTGGGCAACCAGTTGAGTCGCGGCACCGGCATCCACTTCGCTGACTCCGGCGCGGACCAGCATCGAGGCAAAGCTGTCGCCCTGCCCCAGGGTAGCGGTGAGTTGGACAGTGGTCCGCGCGGGCGCTTCGGCCAGATGCACCACGGCAGAGGTTGCGCCGGTGCGGCGCCCGCTGTCTGCACCCAGCGCCAGTGGCTGGATCATCTGGCTGCGAAATTCGTCGCGCGCCGCTTCATCGAGTGCAATGGCCGAGGGGGCGACAAAACCCGCATAGTCCGGCCAGAAGGAAATCGCGACGAGGCTGAGCCCGACCATCGTCGCCAATCCGCGAAACCAGTGCGCGGTGCCGATATCTTCGGCGAGGTCCGGGGCCCAGTCGAACCCTTCCAAACGCTGCGCCACCAGGCCGCGCAAATCACCCAAAGACAGGCGCGCGCCGCCCTCGGCAGGAACCGCTGCGGCAAATGCAGGCGCTATCTGGCGCGGATTCGACAAGGTTGGCCCCCGGGATGCGGCATCTGGTCCCTTTCCTGCATCCCGCGTGGTTAATCTTCGCCTAAGATCGCCGCGCTTTTCCGGAGCTTCCACTGGCGCGGGGAAATCTCTTGGTCGCAGCCTTGCCGATTGCCTTGGCGCTTGCCACATCACGCCCATGGCCCAGCGCAAAGCCGCCCATACCTCGCGCCTCAAGGCGGTGCTCGGTCCGACCAATACCGGCAAGACGCATCTCGCGATCGAGCGGATGTGCGCGCACTCATCCGGCATGATCGGTTTCCCGCTGCGCCTGCTGGCGCGCGAGGTCTATGACAAGGTCTGCGCGATCAAGGGGCCGGAACAGGTCGCGCTGATCACCGGTGAGGAGCGGATCGAGCCCAAGAATGCGCGCTATCTGCTCTGCACCGCTGAAGCCATGCCGGTGACCGCCGATGTAGCCTTCGCCGCCATCGACGAAGCGCAACTGGGTGCCGACCGCGAGCGCGGCCATGTCTTTACCGACCGCATGCTCCATGCGCGGGGCCGGGACGAAACGCTGATCCTCGGGTCAGCCACGCTGGAGCCGATGGTCAAGGCCCTGCTGCCCGATGCAGAGATCGTCAGCCGCCCGCGCTTCTCCACCCTGTCCCATGCCGGCGCGAAAAAGCTGAGCCGCGTACCGCCGCGCAGCGCCATCGTCGCCTTCAGTGCCGAGCAGGTCTACGCCGTCGCGGAAATGCTGCGCCGGTTCCGTGGCGGTGCCGCCGTGGTCATGGGCGCGCTCAGCCCCGAAACCCGCAACCGCCAGGTCGCGCTCTACCAGAACGGCGAGGTCGATTACCTCGTCGCGACGGACGCGATCGGCATGGGGCTTAATCTCGACATCGACCATGTCGCCTTTGCTGGCCTGTCGAAATTCGACGGGGTGCGCCAGCGCCGTCTCACCACCAGCGAAATGGCCCAGATCGCCGGACGCGCCGGGCGCCACCAGCGCGACGGTACATTTGGCACCCTGGCCGGGACCGGTGGTCACGACGCCGAGTTCACGCCGGAAGAAGTCTATGCGATCGAGGAGCACCGCTTCCCGCCGTTGACCAAGATGTTCTGGCGCGAGGCAGAGCCCAACCTGGCCAGCCTGGGTACGCTGCTGGCCGACCTGTCGCGCGCGCCGGACCTGCCCGGGCTGGCCCCTGCACCCGAGGCGGTTGACCTCGCCGTGCTCCGCCGCCTCGCCGAAGATCCCGACATTGCCCAGACAGTGCGCGGACAAGCAGCCGTGCGCCGCTTCTGGGAGGCCTGTTCACTGCCGGACTTCCGCCAGCATGGCGCCGAAACCCACGCCCGCTTTGTCGCGCGTCTGTGGCAAGACCTGCGCCACGGGCAACTCGGCGGGGATTTCGTCGCGCGGGCAATCGCCGATCTCGACAATCCGAGCGGCGATATCGACACTTTGCAGATGCGCATCGCCGCGATCCGGACCTGGGCCTATGTCGCCCAGCGGCCGGACTGGGTGCTGGCCAAAGAGGAAATGGCCGCACGGGCAAGGGCAGTGGAAACGCGCCTGTCCGACGCACTCCACGCCCGCCTGACCGAGCGTTTCGTCAACCGCCGGACCTCGCTCCTGATGAAAAAACTGGGACCAGATGCCGGCCTGCTTCCGGTCGAACTGGTCGAGGACGAAGTGCAAGTCGATGGCGAGCCCATCGGTCACCTCGTGGGCTTTCGCTTCCAAGTCGATCCGCAGTGCCGCCTGGCTGACCGCAAGCTTTTGCTCGCCGCGGCAGAACGACACCTGCCCTCGCTCCGCAAGCGCCGCGCCGAAGCACTGCTGGCCGAAGCGGGTGACCGTCTCTCGCTTGATGGCGCGCGGGTGCTCTGGGACGGTGAGCCAGTGGCCAAGCTCGATCCGGGGCGCAACCTGCTGATGCCCCGGGTGTTGCTCGATGTATCGCTCGATTCTCTGCCCGCCGACCTGCGCCAGCGCCTCACTTCCATGCTCGAGCAATGGCTGGCAAGCACCCTGAAGGCACTGCAACCGCTCCACCGGCTTGATGCCGCAACCAGCGAAGCAGCGTCCGGACCAGAGCTGCGCGCCTTGCTGATTCGGCTGGTCGAGAGCGGCGGCGTGCTGGAGCGCAGCGGCTCTGACCTCGAACGGCTCAGCCCCGAACAGCGCGACCGCCTGCGCAAGCTCGGCGTTCGGGTCGGCGCACTCGACCTGTTCGTGCCGGACATGCTCAAGCCATCGGCACTGACGGCCTGGCGCACGCTGCAGGCGGCGCGCGGGCAGGAACATCATGCCCCGGTGCCGCACATGCCTCCGGTGGCTGCCGTTCCCAGCAAGGCGGTCACCCCGCCCGGCTATCGCCGCCTCGGCAAGCAGGCCGTGCGGCTAGACATTGCGGAGAAGCTGCTGCGCGCCGCGCACGATGCGCGGGTTGCAGCCAAGGGCAAGCCATTCGTGATCGACCCGGCCCTGGCAATCTCAACCGGGTTGGCCACGATCAGCTATGCGCACCTGCTACGGCTTGCCGGATTCAACGCGACCCCGGCCCGCGCCTTGCCACAAGGGGCCTATGGACCACCGCAGCCGGCCCGCTGGCGCTGGCGCGCGCCGCGGCGGCAGGACCCGGCTCGCGCGCCAAAGCGGCCCGCGCCGCGTCCGGACAGCGCCTTTGCCGCACTGGCCGAACTGGTCCGCTGATGCGGATCGACAAGCTGCTCTGGTTCCTGCGCCTCGCCAAGACGCGAAGCGCGGCCCAGGCACTGGTCGGAGCGGGACACGTCCGGCTCAATGGCAAGCGGGTGGAGCGCACCGCCCAGGCAGTTGCGATCGGCGATGTGATGGTGATCCCGCTGCACAAGGGGGTGACGGTCATCGAATTGCTGGCCTTGCCCGAGCGGCGCGGACCTGCACCCGAAGCACAGTCGTGTTATCGCACGCTTGACGGAGTGGCCGCAGTTCCCTTAGCAGCGCCAGAGAACAATTCGCCTTAGGGGACCTGACTGCCATGACCTATGTCGTCACCGACGCCTGCATCAAGTGCAAGTATACCGACTGCGTCGAGGTTTGTCCGGTCGACTGCTTCTACGAAGGCGAGAACATGCTGGTGATCAACCCCAGCGAATGCATCGACTGCGGCGTGTGCGAGCCGGAATGCCCGGCCGAAGCCATCCTGCCTGACACCGAAAGCGGTCTTGAGCAGTGGCTCGAACTCAACGCCAAGTACTCTGCCGAATGGCCGAACGTCACCCAGAAGAAGGACCCGCCGGCCGACGCCGACGAGCACAAGGGCGAAGAAGGCAAGTTCGACAAGTACTTCTCAGCCGAGCCTGGCGAGGGCGACTAAGCGATTCGCCGGGCTTTGCCTTGGCGACTCAGCCCACCAAAATACGGCACAAAGGGGCGGATTCTCGCCTCTGGAAATAATGTTACCGACGTGTTATATAATGACACGACTGCGGCAGGGCTTTGCTCTGTCTGGCAGCCTGGCATCATACAATGGGCGGGAGGCATAAGGCGGCAGATGGAAGCATCGGACCGGTAGTTCCGGTTATCCGATCGTTTCCAAAACGTCCGCTTTGCCGACGGTGCTATTCGCACCGATCCCGCGAGTGAAAGGACGGTACATGGTGGCCAAGGCCCACGCCTTCGACGTTGGTGACTACGTTGTTTATCCGAAGCACGGTGTTGGACGGGTGATTGAACTGCTTGAGCAGGAAATCGCCGGAATGACACTGGAACTCTATGTGCTGCGTTTCGAAAAGGAACGCATGACCCTGCGCGTCCCGACCAACAAGGTCGAGGCCATCGGTATGCGCAAGCTTTCCAGCGACAAGACGCTGCGCGAAGCGCTCGATACGCTAAAGGGCAAGCCCAAGGTCAAGCGCACCATGTGGTCGCGCCGCGCCCAGGAATACGAAGCCAAGATCAATTCGGGCGACCTCGTGTCGATTGCCGAAGTGACCCGCGACCTGTTCCGCGCCGACGACCAGCCCGAACAGAGCTATTCCGAACGGCAGATCTTTGAAGCCGCCTCGTCGCGCCTGGCGCGCGAACTGGCGGCGATGGAAAAGACCGACGAACCGACCGCGCTCAAGAAGATCCTCGCGATCCTCAACGAACACGCGCCGAAGTATTACGCGGAGCAGGCGACCGCCTGATTCCAATGCGTTTCGTCAGATAACCGCAAAGGGCCGTTCCGCTGGAGCGGCCCTTTCGCTTTGGGGATACTTGACGCACCGCCTTGCTGTATTATATCTCCAATACACATAGCTTTTGGAGAGCAGCGATGAAATTCCGCTTCAACCGATTCATGAAAGCCCTCGGCCCGGTCATTGCCGTGGCCTTGGCTGCTGGCGCAGCTGGATGCGAAGGCAAGGTTTCGATCAACGGCGACGAAGGCAAGCCGCTGGCGGAACTCGACATGTCCGGCAAGGCGCCGAAAGAACTGGTCCTGGCTGGTCCTGACGAAGTCCGCATCACCCCGGGCGACAAGCTGGCCATCACGGTCGAGGGTGATGCCGAGGCCCGCGACCAGATCCTCTTCAGCCTCAAGGGCGACAGCCTGGCAATCCACCGCAAGGACAAGACCTTCGCGTCGAGCGAAAAGGCAGCGATCATCAACGTGACCATGCCCGCCCCACGCGAAGTGGTCTTGGCGGGCTCGGGCAAGATTACCTCTCCGCAACTGGCCAGCAAGGCCGAGGTTACGGTGGCTGGTTCCGGAACGGTTGAGAGTTCCGCCCTGTCCGGCGAATCCCTCGACCTGACCATTGCGGGTTCCGGAGACTTCCGTGCCGCAGGTAACGTCAAGAAACTCGACATGACCATCGCCGGCAGCGGCTCGGCACAAATGGATGCGCTCAAGGTTGAGCGCGCGGAAGTTTCGATCGCCGGTTCGGGCAGCACGGCCTTCGCCTCCGACGGCGATGTCGAGGCGAATATCATGGGGTCAGGCAATGTTACGGTAAAAGGCCGCGCCCGCTGCTCCGTCAGTTCGATCGGATCGGGGAAACTGATCTGCGAAGGTCCGGTCGAGCAGAAGGATGGCAAACCCACCCCGCCCAAGGCACCGGACGCACCGGAACCGCCGCGTCCGTAACTACGCCCTTGCCAACGGTTCAGGCGCAGGTCATCGCCGGACATGCAATGTGGCCGGCCAAGGAGACCCTATGCGCCTGAATCCCCTTCCCTTTGTAGCAGCGCTTGCCTTGAGCGGCTGCGGCGTCAGTTCCGTGGTTGGTGTGGCCACCGCCCCGATCAAAGCTGCGGGCAAGGCGGTCGATCTTGCCACCACCAGCCAGTCGGAAGCCGACGAGAAACGCGGCCGCAAGCTGCGCAAGCTTGAAGAGCGCTATGGCAAGCTGGAGCGGAGCTATCGCAAGGAAGACAAGCGCTGCGCGAACGGCGACGAAAAGGCCTGCGAGAAGCGCGACGAGATTCGCGCAGAAATGGAAGAGATCAGGGGCCAGGTGCCCGCGCAGGGCCTCTGATCAAGCGGCCGCGCGGCGCAAACGGTCGTTGATCGCGGTGCCGATTCCCTCCTCAGGCACCGGGGCAATGGCAATACGCGGCTGCGCCGCCTGCTGGGCGGCGTGAAGACAATCGTAAAGTCGTGACGCTGCTTCGGCCATGTCCCCGGAGGGCGACAGGCTGACATCCCCGGCAATCGATCCGAATCCGATCACGAACTCATCCTTTTCCGCCGTCTGCACATTCAGGCGAACCGGCTTGCCCGGGGAATAGTGGCTGGCGAGCTGGCCCGGAGCTTCGATCTGACCGGTCCCGGCAGCGATGCTGCCCTGACCCAGGACCGCCGCAATCTGCTCCGCAGTGATCGGTCCGGGACGCAGCACTTCCCAGCCGCCATCACGTAGCGCCACGATCGTGCTTTCGATTCCCGCAGCGCAGGGCCCACCGTCAAGGACCAGACCGACAGCCTCGCCTAGCGAAGCGGCAACGTGTTCGGCCCGGCTGGGGCTTACCCCGCCCGAGCGATTCGCGGACGGAGCGGCCAGCGGCAGGCCTGACCCTTCTAGTACCGCGCGCATGGCGGGATGAGCCGGACAGCGCAGGGCAATCGTCGACAGGCCCGCAGTGACCGCCGGGGCGATCCCCGCATCTTCGCGTAGCGGCAGGACCATGGTCAGCGCACCAGGCCAAAAGGCCCGCGCCAATTGCCGCGCGCGATCGTCGAACTCGGCAATCCGTTCTGCAGCTGCCAAATCGGGGACGTGGACAATCAGCGGATTGAAATCCGGCCTGCCCTTGGCGCGATAGATTTGCGCTACGGCCTGCGGACTGTCGGCCCGGGCTGCCAGGCCATAGACCGTCTCGGTCGGCAAGGCGACCAGCGCCCCATCGCGCAGCAGGCGCGCGGCGGCAGCAATGCCGGCCGGATCGGCAGGAAGGACCTGTGGCTTGCCTGTCATGCAGTCCCGCTATAGGCCGAAATCAACAAAGCCAAGGAAAAGCAGACATGGATTTTACCGCCGCTACCGCCGACCAGGTCCTGGCCATCCGGGTAAATGCCGGAATAGATGAGCTCGCCAGCCACGAACGCTTTGCTGCCGCGACGCCCGACATGGTCGAGGCGATAGTCGAAGGGATCGGCCAGTTCGCGGCCGGGGAATGGGCTCCGCTCAACCGCAAGGGCGATCAGGAAGGCGCTGTGCTCGCCAATGGCACCGTGTCACTTCCGGATGGCTTCGCTGCCGCCTACCAATCCTATGTCGAGCAGGGCTGGAAC
>CAZNBX010000036.1:1070-11285 GCA_964571305.1 uncultured Novosphingobium sp. | reverse complement strand
AGGGCATAGCACAAGTGGTTGCTGGTGTGGCCGGGGGTGGCGACCGCTTCGATCGTCCAGTCCGGGCCGCTGATCTGCTCGGCATCGTACAGCACCCGGTCGGGCGCATAGGTCTGGTCAAAGGCGCTGTCGGCGCGCGGGCCACCGTCGCTCAGCACCAGCGGCGCACAGCCGATGATCGGCGCGCCGGTCCGCGCTTTCAGCACGGCGGCGGCGGGGGAGTGATCGCGGTGGGTGTGGGTGCAGAGGATCGCCGCAATCCGTGCATCGCCAACCGCTGCGAGGATCGCCTCGACATGGCCCTGGCCATTGGTGTCCGCACCCTTGAACGGCGAGGGATCGCCATCCGCTCCAGTATCTGCCGGACCCGGGTCGATCACCGCCACTTCGCTGCCCGCGCCGACGATGTAGGTCTGGGTGCCGGTATAGGTGTAGTGCGAGGCATTGGGCGCCAGCACGCGCCGCACCAGCGGTTCGCATTGCTCAGCAAGCCCGGTGGGCCAGGGTTTGGACGGAATGTTCATCGCTGCGCCGATATGGGGAGGCACAGGGCGCCTGTCGAGAGAAAGCTATCCTGCTTGCAGGCCGAGGCGTTGTTGCAGCATGGCAATGCCGGATTGCACCGGTGGTTCTTCCGCGCGCCATCCCTCATCCAGCCGCATCAGTCGGGCATGAAACTGTTCGGTCGCCTGGATCAGTGCGCCCAGCGCCGGGTCCAGCATGGCCACGCGCTCTGGGTCGCTGGCCGGGCAGGCGTGCAGCTTGCCATGCCGGCGCAGTTGGAACTCGCTCAGCTCTCCCGCCAGATAGGCCCGGTGATTGAGCAGCCAGGCAACCGACTGCATCATCCGGGTCGTGGTCCGCAGTCCTTCGCAGGATAGCGCCAGGGCGACATCTTCGGATAAGCCCGCCCGACCACCCGCTGTCGCTGGCAGAAAGGCTGAGCGCACCTCGTCAGACAGGACCAGCGCCTCGCAATACAGACCTTCGACGATATGCCGGTTGATGCTTTCCGGTGAAGTCATGGCGCCGGGATAGGCTTTGGCCATCCTGCTTGCCAACCGAGGCTTGGTAAATTTGCCGCGCTATTTCGCCACCGTCCCGTTGGGGGACAGGTTGCAGGTCAGGCGATGATGTCGGGGATCAGGTAATCCTCGATCATCGCCATCTGGTCTTTCAGCTTGAGCTTGCGCTTTTTCAGGCGGGCGATCTGAAGCTGGTCCGTCGCCCCTGCGGCAGTCAGCGCGTCGATGGCGGCATCGAGGTCGCGGTGCTCGATTCGCAGCATTTCCAGCCGCTTCTTCAGCTCTTCCTCGTTCACGCCCTCGCCTCCACCTGCCGGTCCACCGCACCTTGACTGCGGGTCCCCGCATATCCGTTTTGCAGGATAGGCTTAATGTGTTTTCATGACAATCGCAGTGACTCGCCGGACGCCGAGTCGGGTTCCGGTCGGTCCTGACCCTAGGAAGCTAGGAAAAGGAGGATCCCCAATGGAACACTCGCATTTCAGTGCATTGCAGCTCAAGCACGCCGGTCTAGAACGCCAGATCCAGCAAGAATTGAGCCGACCCATGCCTGACCTCGCGACTGTCCAGCTCCTGAAGAAGCGAAAGCTCCGCATAAAGGAAGAGCTGGCGCATATCTGATCGGTGCGGGGAGGGGCGCTTGTTCCTCCCCGGCCTGACCGCCCGCAAAAAATTCGTATCCATACCGGACCAGTTGCGTTGCACTCGGCGGCGTTTGGGCTAGGCTTGTCATATGCCAGTGACCAGCGCCGTTTCCGCAGCCCGCACGATCCTGACCCGTCTTCACGACGTGATGGCCTCGCGCAGCCATGTGCAGGCCAAGCTGAACACGGTTGTCGAAGTGATCGGCGAGGGCCTGGATAGCGAGGTCTGCTCGATCTACCTGCTGCGCGAAGGCATGCTGGAGCTTTTTGCGACCAAGGGCCTGGCTCAGGAAGCTGTCCACGTCACCCGCATGGGCGTCGGCGAAGGTCTGGTCGGCACCATCGCCGCCAATATCGAGACGCTCAACCTGGCCGAGGCAACCGCCCACCCGGACTTTTCGTACCGGCCGGAAACGGGCGAAGAAAAGTATCACTCCTTTGCCGGTGTTCCGATCGTCCGGCGCGAACGCTCGGTCGGCGTGCTCTGCGTCCAGCACGCGGAATCGCGGCGCTATGACGAGGTTGAGATTGAGGCGCTGCAGACCGTGGCGATGGTCCTGTCGGAACTGATCTCGAACGCGGGGCTGGTCGATGACGAGCAGGTCGCGCTGGGGCCGCAGCAGACCGGGCCTGTCCGCCTGCCGGGCCTGACCCTAGTCAAGGGCCTGGCGATGGGCACGGCAGTCTATCACCAGCCGCGCATCACCATCGAACACGTCATGGCCGACGACCGCGATGCCGAATTGCAGCGCGTCTATCTGGCATTCGACAAGATGCGCGAACAGATCGACCGGATGGCCAGCCAGGCCGAATTCGGCGTGGGGGGAGAGCACGAGGAAGTGCTCGAGACCTACAAGATGTTCGCCTACGACGAAGGTTGGAGCCGCCGTATCATCGAGGCGATCGATTCCGGCCTGACCGCGGAAGCCGCCATCGAACGCGTCCAGCAGCGCACCCGCATGCGGATGCGCCAGATCGACGATCCCCTGCTGGCCGACCGCATGCACGATCTGGAGGACCTCTCCAACCGCCTGCTGCGGATCGTCTCGGGCCAGATGGGAACCGCCGCCAGCCAGGGCCTGCGCGGGGATACGATCCTGATCGCCCGCAACCTTGGGCCGGCCGAACTGCTCGAATATGACAAGCGCCGCCTCAAGGGCGTGATCCTGGAAGAAGGCTCGCTCACCGCGCACGGCGTGATCGTCGCTCGGGCCATGGGCATTCCGGTGCTGGGCCGGGTTCGCTCGCTGCGCGGCGTGGTCCGTGACGGCGACCTGCTCTTGCTCGATGCCGACAAGGGCGAAGCCACGGTGCGCCCGATCGACGCGATGATCGAGGCGTTCGACGCCCGCTTCGCCAAGAGCAAGGAACGCGCCGCTGCCTACGCCGCGCTCCGCGATGTCGAGCCATTCACCCGCGACGGTACGCGCATCACCGTGCTGATGAATGCCGGGCTGCGCGATGACATGCCGAACCTGGCCCTGGCCGGAGCCGACGGGGTCGGGCTGTTCCGCACCGAGTTCCAGTTCCTGGTATCGGCCACCCTCCCGGCGCGCGAGCGTCAGACCCGGCTCTACCGCGACGTGCTGGATTCGGCGGGGGACAAGCCCGTGGTGTTCCGCACCGTCGACATCGGCGGCGACAAGGTGCTGCCCTACCTGCGGCATAACGATGGCGAGCACGAAGAGAATCCCGCGATGGGCTGGCGCGCGCTGCGCGTCGCGCTGGAACGCGAGGGCCTGCTCAAGGTCCAGGCGCGTTCGCTGCTGGAGGCTGCGGCGGGCCGGACGCTCAATGTCATGTTCCCGATGGTGTCCGAACCGTGGGAATTCGACGCGGCGCGCGAGGTTTTCGAAAGCCAGCGGCTTTACCTGAAGGGTCAGAAGAAGCTTCTTCCAGAGACAATCCGCTATGGTGCCATGCTGGAAGTGCCCGCGCTGGCCGAACAGCTCGATATTCTGGCGCCTCGTTTGTCGTTCCTCTCGATCGGCACCAATGACCTGACCCAGTTCCTCTTCGCTGCGGATCGGGCCAACCCCAAGCTGGCCGAGCGGTATGACTGGCTCTCGCCTTCGATCATGCGCTTCCTCAAGCGCGTCCAGCTCAGCCTGGCCGGACACCCGGTCGACGTGACCGTCTGCGGCGAGATGGGCGGACGCCGGCTCGAAGCGCTTGCGTTGCTCGGCATCGGGATCAGGAGGCTTTCGATCACACCGGCCTCCGTTGGTCCGATCAAGGAACTGGTCCGCAAGGTCGACCTGAGCGAGATCGAGGCGGCGATGAACCAGTGGTTGTCCAACCCGCCTCGGAGCCTTCGCGATGCCCTGGCGCAATGGGCTGGCGAGCGCGGGATTGAAGCAGACTGACTTGGTTCGCAGCCGGGTTTAACCGGCCCGTCACATTTCCCGGCCATCCCGTCGATACGAACCTGCCGCGTCGATGGTTTACCGTTGACTTGAACCGCTAATAGGGGATTGTCCTCATCAACTGGAAAACCAGACATCGTGGTCGCTTTGGTCGGGGTTGAAATGTCGGAAATGGAAGTGGCGGAGGCCGAATTGCCTCTGGATAATGCCGGGGCAAGGCTGCAGCGTGCGCGTGAAGCTGCTGGATTGAGCCGGGAAGAGGTCTGCGCCATCCTGCGCATTCCGGAACGCCACCTGGTCGCCATTGAAGCCGGGGATTATGCCGCGCTGCCTGCGCGGACCTATGCGGTGGGCTTCTCGCGCTCCTATGCCAAGGTGGTCGGACTCGATCAGGCCGAAATAGTCTCAGCTGTGCGCAGTGAGCTCAATGTCCAGGAACCGGTCGAACAGCGCCGCGGCGTCCAAACCTTCGAGCCGGGCGACCCCGCGCGGGTGCCGGGCGGGGGGCTGGTCTGGATTGCCGCGCTGGGGATCGTCGTGGTTCTGGTGGCGGTGTTCTTCTTTGCCCGCCCGATGCTTGCTCCGGCAGCCGAACTGCCCTCGATCATCGAGACGCCCAGTCCTGCCCCGGTTGCAGCCGCGCCTGCGCCGGCTCCTGCACCGGCTGCGGGCACGGTCGTGTTTACGGCAACGGCTCCGAAAGTCTGGGTCAAGTTCACGGACGCGGCTGGCAACCAGTTGCTGCAAAAGGAACTCGTTCAGGGCGAAAGCTGGACGGTCCCAACGGATCAGCCTGATGTGCGCCTTGCCACGGTGCGTCCCGATGCCCTTGCGATCACGGTGAACGGGCAGCCGGTGCCGATGTTGTCGGAGCAGGCGGTGTCGGTCAACAATGTCTCGGTAACGGCCACAGCCTTGCTGGCCCGCGCGCAGCCCACTGCGGTGGCAGTGCCGGCAGCTCCGCCGCCCGTAGCAAGCCAACCGCGCAGCCGGACGCCGCAGGCTGCTCCGCCAGTTGCTGCGCCTTCAGCCCCGGCAGCGGCTGCGCCCGGACCTGCCGCAACTTAGTCTGCGGATAGCTTTTTCCGCCTTCTCGACAGGGCGAGCCCGGCGGCGCTAAATCGCCGAAACGGTTCAGCGCCAGTTCTACCGGACTGGCTCATGGCCGCGCATCTAGCATCGGATGGACTGACACAAGATGAAGCGCTTTATCCAGAATACGCCGCTGGTCGCCAGCCTGGCCCTGATCATTGCCACCCCGGCGCTGGCCCAGACTGCTGGCGAGGTCAGCCTTGAAACCCGGGTCCGCAAGGTCGAATCCGAAGTATCGGCAATCCAGCGGGTCGTGTTCCCCGGCGGCGACGGGCGGTTCTTCCCGCAGATTCAGCCGAGTGAGGGCGCGACTGCTCCGGCAGGGACTCCGGCGAGCAATCCCAGCACCGACATGCTGACCCGAATGGATGCGCTGGAAGGGCAGGTGGCGCGCCTGACCTCGCAGGTCGAGGAAGACCGCAACCGTTTGGACAAGCTTGAAGCGCGGCTGGCTGCGCTTGAACCGGGCAAGCCGGCGGGCGGCGAAGTGGCGGCCGGATCGGCTTCATCCAGCAATCTTGCCGCGATGACGGGCGGTGCCTCGGTTGCGGCGCCCGCCGCGCAGGTTGCGGCGGCCAAGCCCGCCCCGGCCGCAACCAAGCCGGCCGCGAAAGCCGCCACTCCTTCGGCGCAGCGCGTCGCCGCCGTGCGCGCGATCGAAAAGCCGCAGACCCAGGACCCGGCGGATGACGAGTATTCCTATGGCTTCCGCTTGTGGGAAGCCAAGTTCTATCCCGAGGCGCAGCAGCAGCTGAAGCTGTACCTCAATAAGTATCCCAAGCACGCGCGCGGCAGTTTTGCCCGCAACCTGCTGGGCCGCGCTTATCTCGACGATGGTAACGCGCGCGAAGCGGCCAGCTGGTTCCTCCAGAACTACAAGGCCAATCCCAAGGGCGAACGCGCGGCGGACAGCGTCCTGCTGCTGGCGGAATCGATGCGCCAGTTGAAGGACACGAACCGCGCCTGCGTCGCGCTCGACCAGTTCGAGCGTGAATTCGCCAAGGACTCGACCGGTCGCCTCAAGTCGCAATACGATGCGACCAAGCGCGGCCTGAAGTGCACCTGATCTGATTTCGGGCCTTGGCCTTGCCGCTGCCCGATCCGGACCTGACCGAGCGTTTCGCCGCTGATCTTGCGCCGTTGTGGAACGGCCAGGGCAAGCTTGGCGTTGCGGTCTCGGGCGGACCAGACAGCCTGGCCTTGCTGCTTGTGGCCCATGCCGCCTTGCCGGGAAGGGTCGAGGCGGCGACGGTCGATCATGGCCTGCGCGCGGAAAGTGCTGACGAAGCGGCCATGGTGGCTGGGATTTGCGCCGGGCTGGAAGTCCCGCATCAAACCCTGACGGTCGAGGTTCCGGCGGGTAACGTCCAATCCGAGGCGCGCGGCGCCCGCTATGCCGCGCTCGCTGGTTGGATGGCCGAACGCGGGATCGAAGCCCTGGCGACTGCGCATCATGCCGACGATCAGGCCGAGACGCTGTTGCTGCGCCTCAATCGCGGCAGCGGAGTAGCGGGCCTCTCCGGCGTGCGCGCGCGGGGGCTGGTTCAGGGAACCCGGCTCCCATTGGTCCGCCCGCTGCTTGGCTGGCGCCGCAGCGAACTGGTGCAGATCGTTGCCGACGCCGGTTTGGAGCCGGTCACGGACCCTTCCAACGAGAACGACCGGTTCGACCGCGTACGGATGCGCAAGGCGCTGGCCGGGGCGGAGTGGCTCGACGTACCGGCGCTGGCGCAAAGCGCGGCCAATCTGGCCGATGCGGATGCGGCGCTGGAATGGGCGGCGGCGCGCGAATGGGGCGAGGCGGTCAGCAAAGGCCCGATGGGCTATACCTACCGCCCGCAGGCTCCCCGCGCGATTGCGCTGCGGGTGCTGACCCGGCTGGTCACCGAACTTGATGGCGAAGCCCCGCGCGGCTCCGCTGTCGCGCGCCTGTTCGATAGCCTGGTGGCGCGCCAGCCCGCCTCGATCGGCGGACTGGTCGCACGCGCCATGCCCGACGGGTGGAGCTTTACCAAGGCGCCAAAGCGGCGCGCCTAACGCGCGGTCATACCCTTTTGCTGCATCCGCCAGACCAGCTGGTCATAGCGATCCTGACCAAAGAATGGTTCGCCGTCATAGACCATCAGCGGCACGCCGTAGTGACCGCCGGCGCGCTGGTCTGCTTCGTTCTGCTTGATCACCGCGTCGAGCCGGTCGGCCTCGGCCGCTTGCACCGCGTCCATCTCAGCGAGGTCGCAGCCGGCCTGCGCAAAGGCACGGGCGAGGTGATCGCCTTCGTGCCAGCCATCGGTCTCGCCCGACCAGATCAGGTGGCTGACCGCGCGCAGCACGGCCAGGCCCTTGCCGCGTTCCGCCGCCAGAGTGCCGAGCCGGGTCAGGCGGTGAATGTGCGGCTGCTCCTTGGGATAGGTCCGCGTCGCAAAGTCCATCACCACCGGATCGGGGCGCGGCCAGCGCAGCGGCATTCCGGCGAATTCAGCGCTGCGCACGCAGTCGCGCATCAGGTAGGTCGTCCATAGTGGATCGGCATTGGCGAAGAAATCCGGCTGGCGCACGGCGATCGGCAGGACCGGGCGGACGTTGACCACTGCGTCCCACTGGCTTTCCAACTCGATCAGTTTCGGCACCACGATGTACGAATAAGGGCTGCGAAACGACCAAAACACATCAACGCTATGCGACATCCAATCCTCCCTTGCCGACCTGGCAATCGCAGGGCATTAATCGCGCGATTAAAAGGAGAGTCAAATGCGGATTGATTCATCGACTGCCGCCGTCGTCACCGGCGGTGCATCGGGACTGGGCCGGGCCACGGCGGAAGCGCTTGCTGCTGCGGGCGTCAAGGTCGCGATTTTCGACGTCAACGAGGAGAAGGGCGAGGAAGTCGCCAAGGCGATCGGCGGCCTGTTCTGCAAGGTTGACATCACCAGCGAGGAATCGGTCGTCACCGGTTTTGCCAAGGCTCGCGCCGCCCACGGGCAGGAGCGCATTTGCGTCCACTGCGCGATGACCAGCCGCCGCGGCAAGACCCTGTCCTATGACAAGGAAGCCGGCAAGCTGAAGCGCCTGTCGACCGAGGACTACGAATACGGGGTCCAGGGCATCCTTGTTGCCAGCTATCGTATCGCTTCGCTGTCGGCCGAAGGAATGGCCTCGCTTGAGCCGCTGGAAGATGGCGAGCGTGGCTGCATCACCCTGACCGCTTCGGTCGCGGCGCAGGATGGCCAGATCGGCCAGGTGATCTATGGTTCGGCCAAGGCCGGGGTCAACGGGTTGGTCCTGCCGATGGCGCGCGACCTTTCCGATGTCGGCATCCGCGTCAATTCGATCATGCCGGGCATCTTTGCCACCCCGCTGATGCTGGGGGCGAAGCCGCAGGTCCTGGAAAGCCTCGCCGCCTCGGTGCCGTTCCCGAAGCGCCTCGGCAAGCCGGAAGAGTTCGGCAGTCTCGCGCTCGAACTGGTCCGCAATTCCTATTTCAACGCCCAGTGCATCCGCCTCGACGGCGCGATCCGCATGGCTCCGCGCTAAGGAACGGCTGATGACTTCACCATTTCGTGATGGCCTGTTCGAAGGCAAGGTTGCCTTCGTTGCAGGCGGAACTTCGGGCATCAACCTTGGCATTGCCAAGCGCTATGCCGAGCTGGGAGCCAAGGTCGCCGTGCTCGGCCGCAATCCGGAAAAGGCCGCCGCCGCTGCAGCCGAGATTGGCCACGGCGCAATCGGCCTGACCGCCGACGTGCGCGATTACGGGGCGATCCGGGCGGCGATGGAAGAGGTGCGCAACCGTCTTGGCCCGCTCGACATCGTCGTCTCGGGCGCAGCGGGCAACTTCCTCGCGCCGACCCTGGGGATGAGCTCAAATGCGTTCAAGACCGTGGTCGATATCGACCTCAACGGCACCTTCAACGTGTTCCGTGGCTGCCACGACCTGCTGGCTCCCAATGCCTCGCTGATCGCGATCACGGCAGGCCAGGCGGTCAACGCGGTCCAGCTTCAGGCCCATGCCTGCGCGGCCAAGGCCGGGATCAACCAGCTCATTCGCGTGCTTGCGCTGGAATGGGGTCCGGACGTGCGGGTCAACGGGATTTCGCCGGGACCGATCGAAGGGACCGAGGGCATGGCCCGCCTGGCTCCGGACGAGACGACCAAGGCCAAGCACTTCGAACGGATCGCGATGAAGCGCTGGGGCTTCATCGATGAGATCGCTGAAGGAGCCGTGTTCCTGTCGAGCGACGCCGCCAAGTATATTACCGGGACCATCCTCGACATCGACGGGGGCAGCCAGATCGGCGACGCCACCCAGCGCAGCCTCGAGAAGGGGCTGGCCTGATCCAGCGGCGCGGACTGGCACAAGCGCCGGTCCGCGCCCGCCTATAGGGCAAAATGCTTGTCCGGCGCGCCAAGCGCTGGCAAGCGCCCCGGGATGAAGCGGGGAACCAGCGCCAAAGTAGAGCTCACCGTTGGCTCAGAGGAATTCTGGGCAAGGGCCAGTGCGGACATTGCAGCCGCGCGGCGCCGTGTGCTGATCCAGGCGATGACCTTTGAAGGCGACGCCGCTGGCACGGCAGTGGCCGACGCCGTCATCGCCAGCCCGGCGGCCGAACGGCGCGTGCTGGTCGACGACTATACCCGCCACGTCGTCAACGACACCTTCCTCGCCCTGTCGCGCGACCGCGCGCTTCATGCCGAGGCCAAGGCGACCTGGGACCTGTTCGATGCGATGGTGGCGAGTGGTGCGGGACTGCGTCTCACCAATCCGGTCGGGCGCAATCCGCTGCGCTATGCGACGCGCAACCACAAGAAGCTGCTGGTGATCGACGATGCGGCGTGGATCGGCGGGATCAATTTTTCCGACCACAACTTTGCCTGGCACGACATGATGGTGCGGATCGAATGTAGCCAGGTGGCCGATTGGCTGTCGGCCGAATTCGACCGCGACTGGACCGGGCAGACCGCGACCAGCAGGGCAGTGGTGAATGGCTTTGACCTGCTCAGCCTGGATGGCAGCGCGAACGAGGCGGGGTTCGAACCGATCCTCGACCTCATCGCCAATGCCCGCCAATCGATCGAAGTGGTCAGCGCCTA
>CAZNBX010000036.1:0-1060 GCA_964571305.1 uncultured Novosphingobium sp. | reverse complement strand
CGCGCGCGGGCTGCCGGTGCGGCTCTATACCCCGCGGCCCAACAACAAGCCGGTGATCCGCGGTGACCTGATGGGCGTCGCGCGCAAGTCGGGGCTGGATATCCGCCTGACCCCGATGATGACCCATGCCAAGGCCATGCTGATCGATGGCGAGGCGCTGGTGGTGGGATCGTCGAACTTCGATTTCGTCAGCCATCGTGCCAATGCCGAATACGTTGCGACCATCCGCGATTCCGTCCTGATCGATGCCTTTACTGCGCGTCTGCTAGAGCCCTTGCGCGAAGGGGCGAGCGCACCGGAAACAGCCGACCATTCCAGTTGGCGGGCGCTGCGGGCGCGGGCCGGCCTGCGCATGGCCGATGTGCTGGTCAGCTTCCTGGATCACGGCCCGCGCGTGGCGGAGTGGTCCAGGCGTTAATCGCTGCCGCTAGCCGTGGGCGCCGAACAGGTTCGCAATCGCCGTGGTGATCCGCAGCGACAGGGTCTGGGCGGCGGCAATCGGATCGATGAAGTCGCGGTGGATCGCGTCGTAGCCGACCGCTGCTTCGTCCGGGTAGTCGCTTGGTTCGTCGATCCGGTAGTCGCCCAGATGCGGCTCGCTTGCCGGGAAGGCACGGCGCAGCTGCGCCAGGGCTTCGTCGACCCGCAGCGTGAAGACCATTTCCAGCACGTCCTCACGCGCGATGTCGTTGGCGCGGCTGAAGGCCGGGACCGAGACGGCGCGTAGGAACATGTGCTGGAACAGCGCCAGGCGTAGCGCCTGCAATACGCCCAGCAGGCGCCGGGTTTGTTCGCGACCGGCGACCGGGGCTTCGTCCGGGATCAGTTCAAACAGGCGGTGCAGCTTGAGCGCGTCGACCCGCAGGCGGCTGGCCATGCGGCGGAACACGCCGGTGCGGTCGTCGGTGGTCAGGTACTCAGCCAAGGCCAGGCAGGCGTCGGCAATGTGCCCTTCGTCGCCGCGATAGGGGCGGCTGGCCCAATAGGCGGAATTGAACAGCTCGCCAAAGGCGGCGACGGTCTTGATGCTGGCCAGGGCATTGGCGCTGCGCACCAGCCG
>CAZNBX010000035.1:0-12178 GCA_964571305.1 uncultured Novosphingobium sp. | reverse complement strand
CTTCGACGACGTACGGGTGGAAGACAGCCAGCGCCTCGGCGCGGTCGGCGGCGGTTTCGGCGTTGCCCTGCACACTCTGATGATCGAGCGCTGCATCGCCACCGACAGCGGCGGCTTTGGTCCGCACCTCGACGAATTCGTCAAGCTGGCGAAGTCGGCTGACCTGAACGGCCAACCCGCGATCAAGGACGGCCGCATCCGCTCGGCGATCGCCCGCAACCACGCGATGCGCGCCGGGCTCGATTCAATCACCCGCCGTGCCTTTGCGATGATGATGGCCGGAATGCAGCCGGGTCCGGAAGGCTCGCTGCAAAAGCTGGTCGCCGTGCGCAGCCGCCAGAAGCTCTCGGAATTGGCGATGGACATGCGCGGGGCGGAAAGCCTGGCGTTTGACGAGCATGCCTTCGTGAAGACCGACTGGGGTACCAGCTGGCTCAACGCCCCGACCGGCCGCATCGCCGGCGGTTCGGACGAAGTCCTGCTCAACACCATTGCCGAGAAGGTTCTGGGCCTGCCGCAGGACTATCGCCCGGACAAGGGCGTGCCGTTCAACGCGATCCCGGCCTAAGCTTTACGGCTTCAGCCATTCAGAGCCCCGGGCTGCCCAGCAGTCCGGGGTTTTCTATTGCTCCGCCGAAGCCGCGCAGATGTCGCAGAGCGAATGGATGATCGCGCGCACCACCGGATCCTTGAGGCTGTAATAGCGCGTCTGCGCCTCGCCCCGGATCGAGACGATTTCCTCTTCGCGCAGCAACGCCAGGTGCTGGGAAACGGCGGACTGCGACAGGCCGGACAAGGCAACCAGCTCGGTCACCGAAGCCTCGCCCTCGTCCATGCGGCAAAGCATGATCAGCCGTTCCGGATGGCTCATGATCTTCAGCTTTGCAGCCATGCCAGAGGCATTGGCCTTCAGCTCGGTGAGGCTGGTCGGTTTGGTCATGGTCCTTCCTTGGGCCGAACCGAGCTGGCCTGCAAGACCGCCCTGATCGACATGGCTTAATATTTGCACTTGCTAATATGCACTTCAGTGCATATAAGTCAATTCAAATATGGAGAGCCGAGTCGGCACTTGCAGACCGGACGCTCCAGACCCATGCTCTGCGTCGCCGCCCCGCCCCCACCGCGGCGGCGCAGGGCGCCAGGTGGAAAGGGATAGACATGACCGACGCCGCAATCGCCAAGGCTTCCGCCCAGGTCGAGGCCGCCCGCGCAACCAGCCGGACGCCGCTGATCAAGACCTTCTTCGACGGCGCCACCTTCACCGCGACCCACGTCGTCTATGATCCCGAGACGCGCCGCGCCGCAATCATCGATTCGGTCCTGGATTTTGATCAGGCATCGGGCCGCACCCACACCGGCTCGGCGGAAGCAGTGGTCGATTTCGTGGAAGCCGAAGGCCTCGCCGTCGACTGGATTCTCGAAACACACGCCCATGCCGACCATCTGTCAGCAGCGCCGTTCCTCAAGGAAAAGCTCGGTGGCAGCATTGTCATCGGCGCGGACATCACTACGGTGCAAAGCACCTTTGCCAAAGTGTTCAACGAACCCGGCGCCTTCGCCCACGATGGTTCGCAGTTCGACCGGCTAATGGTCGATGGCGAAGAATTTTCCGTCGGCGGCATTCCAGCCACCGCCCTCCACGTTCCCGGGCACACCCCGGCCTGCATGGCCTTCGTGATTGGCGATGCGGTGTTCGTCGGCGATACGTTGTTCATGCCGGACTATGGCACGGCCCGCTGCGACTTCCCCGGCGGCGATGCCCGCACGCTCTATCGCTCGATCCGCCGCCTGATGCAGTTGCCCAACGAGACCCGAGTCTTCCTATGCCATGATTATCAGGCACCGGGCCGCAACACCTATGTCTGGGAAACGACCATCGCCGCCCAGCGCGAAGACAATATCCAGGTCCATGACGGGGTGAGCGAGGACGAATTCGTCGCGATGCGCGAAGCCCGCGATGCAACCCTCGCCATGCCCAAGCTGATCCTTCCTTCGGTCCAGATCAACATCCGCGCCGGGCACTTTCCGGAACCGGAAGCCAATGGGGTCAGCTACCTCAAGCTGCCGCTGAACCTGCTGTAAGGGGCGCATCATGATCGACACGGTCCAGACCCTGCTTGCTGCGCTGAGCGGCACGGCTGTCGGCTTCACGTTGGGGCTGGTTGGGGGCGGCGGTTCGATTCTCGCCGTGCCGCTGATGGTCTATGTCGTAGGGGTGAAAAGCCCGCATCTGGCCATCGGCACCTCAGCCCTCGCGGTCGCGGCCAATGCCTTGGCGGGTCTTGCCAACCATGCCCGCGCCGGAAACGTCAACTGGCGCTGCGGCGGGGCCTATGCCCTGGCTGGGGTGATAGGTGCCTTCGTCGGTTCGACTCTGGGCAAGGCGGTGGACGGACAGAAACTGCTGTTCCTCTTTGCCCTGCTGATGCTGGTCGTGGCGGGCCTGATGTTTCGCGGGCGCGGTGACGAAGGGATCGAAGGCGTCGTCTGTAACCGTGACAATTTCCCCAAGGTCGCCAGCTTTGGCTTTGGCACCGGTACCCTTTCCGGCTTCTTCGGGATTGGCGGCGTGTTCCTGATCGTACCCGGCCTGATCGCCTCGACCTCGATGCCGATCTATCGTGCGATTGGCACCTCGCTGGTCGCGGTCAGTGCTTTCGGCCTGACCACGGCGCTCAACTATGCCGCATCGGGCCTGCTTGACTGGGGCATTGCCGGCAGCTTCATCACCGGCGGCGTTCTGGGTAGCGTGATCGGGACCAAAGCGGCCAAGCGCCTGTCGGGCAGCAAGGGCACGCTTAACACGGTCTTCGCCTCGATGATCGTGCTGGTCGCACTCTACACCCTCTACAAGAGCTGGCTGGCGATCGCAGCCTAACGCGGTTTTACCCGCGCACGGTCGACCAGGGTTCGGGCAGGATTGACCACGACGGTCGCCTTCTCGGGCAGCCCGCCCAGAACCTCGCCCCACTCGTCATTGATCTGGCCGATCTTCAGCTTGCGCTCGAGCGCGCGGCCATCAACGATCTCGAACGCGTGCCATTCGCCATCGGTGCCGCGGAACATCGCGCCGATCGGAATGCGCAGGGCATCGCCCCGGCTCCACAGCACGAAAGTCGCATCGAACTGATAGCCGTGGCCCAGCCGCGCCGCCTGGGGGAGGGAATCCGGCGCGAAGCCGATGATCACGTTGACCCGCTGCTCCTCGATCCCCAGGGCCGAGACCTTGAGCCGCCCGAACGGTTCGATCCGTTTGACGAAACCGTGCAACGGCTGGGGTCCGCCCCATTGGGTGATTTCCACCGCATCGCCGGGCTTCACCCGCACCGCCTCACGCGAGAGCAGGTCGACCACGCCTTCGATCCGGTCGGGATTGCCAATGGTCATGATCGGGGTCCCTTCCAGCACCACCCCTTCGCTTTCGTTGAGCACCGAAAGCACCGAGCCGCTGGCCGGAGCGCGCACTGCGACCGGAGCGCCAGAGGCAAGCCCGCTGGGTGCGGCGCGCTGCGCGGCAATGCGCCGCACCTCGGCCTGGGCCTGCGCCAGGATTGAACGATCGCCCGCGACCTTCGTGCGGGCCGCTTCGAGTTGCGCGCGCGGCAGGAAACCATCGCGGGCCAATTGCTGCGCCCGTTGCAGATCGCGCCACGACTGCGCCAGCGCCGCCTGCGCGCCGCTTTCCGCCGCGCGTGCGGCATTGGCGGCGGCAGCAAGTTCAGCCTGGCTGCGTGCATCGAGCGGGGTGGAGGGGCGGCCCTTCATCTGCGTGATCAAGGCACCGCGCGTCACGCTGTCACCCGCCTCCAGTTCGATCCGTTCCAGATAACCGGTCACCGGGGCGGAGACGACATAGAGGTCCTCGGCACGGGTCTGTCCGTCGTCGGTGATCCTGGCGACCATTCGACCCTTTGAAACCTGCGCCGCATCGACCAGCACCGCGCGCGGCCAGAAGGCATAGGCCAGGCCGAGGACCATCAGGCCCGCGATCAACAGCGCCCAGCGCCAGCGTTTCACCAAGGCCATCATCAATCACGCCCCTTTAAGACCCGGACCATGTCCAGGTGCGTCACGCGCCGCGCCACCAGCAGGCTGGTCAGCGCGGTTGCCGCCAGCACGATCAGGATCGCCCGGCCATAGGAAGCCGGCTCGGGCGCGAAGGGCAGGCGGAACAGATCGGAACTGAACATCGCGGTCATCACCCGGGCCAGGCCATTGCCAAGGATGCAGCCAAGCGGAACCGCCATGACCACCAGCAAGGCCAACTCGCCCAGCAGCACCGTTGCTACTTCACGGCGGTGATAGCCCAGCACCCGCATCGTCGCCAGTTCGTGCGCGCGTTCCGAAAACAGGATGCGCGCGGAATTGTAAACCACGCCCACTGCAATCGCCCCGGCGAACGAAATGTAGAAGGCCAGCATGGTATTGATGTTCTCGTCGATCATCGCCTCGAAACGGCCAAAGGTCGCGCCCCGCTCAGAGACGCCCAGGACCATCGGCATGTCCTTCAGCCGGGCGACAATCGCATCGCGCTGGGCCGTGTCGATCCGCACCAGGGCTGCGCCAACCGGGGCCGCATCGCGGGCGATCGAAAGCAGCGTAGCCTCGCTGGCATAGGCGCGCTCGCCGACGAATTCCTCGATCACGCGGGTCACCGGCAGCGCCATTTTGGTGCCGCGTCCGCCGAGTTGTTCGACCTGCACCATGTCACCGGCGCGGGCCTCCAGCTTGTCGGCCAGCTGACGGCTGAGCATCAGGCCGCTGGGGGGCAAGTCGATCTCGTTCCCGTCCATGTCGACGTGGGCGGTCAGGCGGGCATTGGCGGGCGTGCTTTCGATTGCGCCGCGCTCCATGCGGTTGCCCCGGCTCAGCTTAACCGGAACCGCGCGGCTTGGCTCGACGCGGAGCACGCCGGGTAGCTGTGCCAAGGCCAGGAGCGCCGTCTCGCTGCGTGGTTCGATGAACGACACGACCAGGTCCTGCCGCTGGGCGCGGAAGAAATAGTTGTCGAGCATCGAGCGGCTGGAATCGAGAAACTGGGTCGTCGCGAACAACAGCCCTATGGAAAGACCGACGCCGAAAACAGTGATCGCCGAACGCACCGGCCAGCGGGCGATGTGTCGCACGATCATGTGCCCGACGGAGGAAAACCCGCCGCGCCGCCCCACCGCCTCGACCATGCCCCGGCGATAGACCGGCGGTGGGGGAGGCGTCATCGCAACCGCAGGGGTCAGGACCAATGCCGCGCGCATCCCGCCCAGCGCGCCCAGTGCCGCGGCCCCGAAAGCCATGCCGCCAGCCGCGAGGAACACGCGCGGATCCAGCTGGTATGACAGGAACGGAAAGCGGTAATATTCGGCATAGATCCGGGTCATGATCCCGCCCAGCCAGACGCCGCTGACCGAACCGAGCAGCGTGGCGGCAAGCGCAACGACCAGCGCAAACTTCAGGTAATGCGCCCCAACCTCTGCATTGGTATAGCCGAAGGCCTTGATCAGCCCGATCTGCGTCCGCTCGGTCTGGATCATCCGCCCCAGCACGATGTAGACTAGGAAGGTCGCGACCAGCAGGAAGACCGGCGGGATCACCCGGGTCATCGCGCTGAGCTGGGTCAGCTCGTTCTCGAGGAAGGCGTTGCTGACATGGTCCTCGCGCCCAAAGGCACCCGTGCCGCCATAGGGCGCGATCAGCACGTCGATCTGGCGGATCACATCGGCCTGCCGCGCCCCGCGCTCCAACGTCAGGGACAGGCTGTTGATCGCTTCGGTGCGGTTGGTCACCGCCTCCAACGACTTTTGCCCCATCCAGAAAATGCCGAAGCGGCGGTCATCCGGCAGCAGGTCGCCGGGCGGCAGGGCGTAGATGTAGTTCGGCGCCATGCCGGTGGCGACAATGGTCAGCACCTGCCGCTTGCCATAGATCAGCGCGATTATCCGGCTGCCCAGCGTCAACCCGTTTGCCTTGACGAAGGATTCGTCGGCAATCACCTCGCCGGTCGCGCCGGGTTGCGGCAGGCGGCCGGAGCGCAGGGTCAGGCGGTTAAGCTCGGTCCGGCCCTGTTCGTCGATCGAATTGATCAGCGCACGAACCGGTTCGCTCCGGTCGGGGAAGTCCAGCGTGGCATACTGGATGATCGCGCCTTCGGCGCGGCGCACCCCGGGGATAGCCCCGACCCGGTCAACCAGACTGCGCGGCGCCCGGGTCATCTCGGCAAAGACGTCGGCGTAATTGTTCCGCGCGTAATAGGCGTCACGCGTTTCTACCAGAGAGCGGTGGACGCCCAGCGACAGCACGAAGGTTGCCGTGGCAGCGGCAAGGACCAGGGCAATCGCAAAGACCTGCCCGCGCATGTGCCATAGGTCGCGCAGCAGTTTCTGGTCGAGCGCCTTCACCAGGTCATTTCCGTCGGAGAGGCACGGCTGGCATTGCGCTCGATCCGGGCGATACGGCCGTCGAGGAAATGGAACACCCGGTCGGCCATGGCCGCGATCCCGGCATTGTGGGTGATGATGACCAGGGTCGCGCCGGTTTCCCGGTTCGCCGCAGCCAGGGTTTCCAGCACCTTCACCCCGGTGGCGCTGTCGAGCGCGCCGGTCGGCTCGTCGCAGAGCAGCACGCCCGGTTGCTTGGCAATGGCGCGGGCCACGGCCACCCGCTGTTGCTCCCCGCCCGAAAGCTGGGCCGGGTAATGATCGCGCCGCTCGCTCAGGCCAACCAGTTCCAGCGCCCGCGCCGGGTCCATCGGGTTCTGCGCGATGTCGGTGACCAGCCGCACGTTTTCCTCGGCGGTCAGGCTGGGGATCAGATTGTAGAACTGGAAGATGAAGCCCACCCGGTTGCGGCGGAATTCGGTCAGGTAGCTGTCGTCCAGCGCGGTGAGGTCAAGATCGCCGCTGAGCAGGCGCCCAGAGGTCGGCCGGTCCAGCCCGCCAAGGATGTTGAGCAGGGTCGACTTGCCGCTGCCTGATGGGCCAAGCAGGACCAGCACTTCGCCCGCCTCGATCTCCAGATCGACGCCGCGCAGGGCGTGTACTTCGGTCTCGCCGGTAAGGTAAACCTTGCGCAGGTCTTCCCCGCGAAAGTTCATTTCTTGCCACGCTCCCGCCGCTGCTCACGATGGGCGGTGTACTCGTCCAGCACCTTGCGCATCGCCTTGATCGCGGCATCCCGCTGGCGGCGATCCTCGATCTGCGCCAGCTCGCGCTTCAGGCCCGTCACAAAATCAGCATAGGAGTTCTGCCAGTCGCGGCCGAGGGCTTCGCGAATGTCGACCCGCCCGGTCTTGAGCCGCCGCGCCGGCGCGCCGGGCGGCAGGGCATATTGCTCGCCAATTTCCGGCACGGTCACGTTGGTCCCAGGCAAACGCTGCACTGCCAACTTGCGCAAACCTTCCAGCGACGACTCTTCGCCGTGGTCGAGGAACAGGGTGCCACTGACTGGTGCCCGGGCGGCGATCCAGTCGGCCAGTTCGGTCTGGTCGGCATGGGCGGAATAGGAATCAATCCGCCGAATTTGCGCCCTAACCATCACGTCCTGCCCTGAAATGCGCACCCGCTGAGCGCCTTCCAGGATCACCCGGCCAAGCGAGCCCTGCGCCTGGTAGCCAACGAATAGGACGGTCGAGTCGCGTCGGTGGAGATTGTGGACCAAGTGGTGGCGGATGCGACCCGCCTCGCACATTCCCGAAGCGGCCATGATCACCGCGCCGGACACCGAATTCAGCCGGATCGATTCCGGCACGCTTTCGACAAAGCGGAACGCCGGGTTCTGGAACACGCTGGTTCCTTCGATGTCTTCCAGATCGCTGGCATGGGCCGCAAAGACGCGCGTCGCCTCGCGCGCGAGCGGGGAGTCGATGAACACCGGGACGGATTGCAGCGCCTCTTCTCGCACCAGCCAGGCAATATCGAGCAACAGTTCCTGCGTCCGCTCCAGCGCGAAAGTGGGGATGACCAGGTTGCCGCCCCGCGCCAGGGCGCTGCGAATTTCGGCGGCCAGCAATTGCCGCCGCGCCTCGATGCTCATCTGCTCGCGCTGGCGGTCGCCATAGGTCGATTCGCAAATCAGGTGGTCGATCCCGCTGGGTGCTTCGGGATCGGGATGGAACGCCTTGTTGTCGGGACCCAGATCGCCCGAGCAGACCACGCGCGTACCCGCCGCCTCGATCTCGACCGAGGCTGAACCAAGGATATGCCCGGCGTTCCAAAGCCGCGCGCGGAAACCCTCGACCGGCTCAAACCATTCGCACAGATCGACGGCATGGGCCTGGCCCCAGGCGGCGAGGGCGTCGGCTTCGGTATAGAGCGGCTCGAACGGCTCCTCGCCCGCGCGGTCGCGGCGGCGATTGCGGCGCTCGGTATCGGTTTCCTGGATGCGGCCAGCATCGGCCAGCATCGGACGGAGCAGGTCAGCCGTTGCCGCCGTGCACCAGATCCGGCCTTCAAAGCCCTGCGCGACGAGACGCGGCAGCAGCCCGGAATGATCGATATGGGCGTGGGTCAGGATCACCGCGTCGATCTGCTTCGGATTGAAGGCAAATTCGCCGCGGTTCAGCGTTTCAAGACTGCGCGATCCCTGAAACAAGCCGCAGTCGACCAGCACGCGCGCATCGCCGAGCGCAAACTCCATGCACGATCCGGTAACGGTCCGCGCGGCGCCGTGAAACGCTACGGTTAAGTCCCTACCCATAATCAGCATGGTGCGCGTTTTAGCGGACTTTGCCAATCCGTTTTAAAGCGCTACCGATAATCCAAACGAGAGGAGAGCACCGTGACCAAGGCAATGGCAATTCCCGCAGGCTGGCCAGCCAAGAGCCTGAGCGAGATCCAGGAATTGCTGTGTGCACCGGGCATGCCGTTCGAAATGGATACGGTCGAGATCCGCGGCGTCCCGACCCGGGTGTGGAAGAACGCCCTGCCCAGCCTGGCCACGCTGGCTCGCCATGGCCGGACCCACGGCGATGCGACCTTCCTGATCTATGAGGACGAACGCGTTTCCTATGACGCCTGGTTCCGCGCCGCGGCGGCCCTCGCGCACAAGCTGCGCGACATGGGCGTGCAAAAGGGCGACCGCGTGGCGCTGGCGATGCGCAACCTGCCGGAATGGCCGGTCGCCTTTTTCGCGATCACCGGGATCGGCGCAATCTGCGTCCCGCTCAACGCCTGGTGGACCGGGCCGGAACTGGAATACGGATTGTCCAATTCCGGCGCGAAGGTCCTGATCTGCGATGCCGAACGGCTTGAGCGGATTGCCCCGCATCGCGTTGCCCTGCCCGGGCTTGAGCGGGTGATCGTCGCCCGCGCAGAGGATGCACCGGCAGATGTCACCCGGCTAGAGGAGATCATCGGCACCACCGCAAACTGGGCGAGCCTGCCCGACAGCGACCTGCCCGCAGCCGAGATCGCTTCCGACGATCCGGCGACGATCCTCTACACCTCTGGCACGACCGGGAACCCCAAGGGCGCACTGGGCACGCACCGCAACCTGACGACCAATATCCTGTCCGGGGGCTATGCAGCCGCGCGCGCCGTGCTGCGCCGGGGTGAGCCCTTGCCCGCGCCGGTCCGCAAGACCATGCTGACCGTGATCCCGCTGTTCCACGCCACCGCCTGCTCGGCGACGATGATGGGCGCGATTGCCGGCGGGCACACCCTGATCTTCATGTACAAGTGGGACCCGGTGAAGGCCTTTGGCATCATCGAACGCGAAAAGGTCAACGCCACCGGCGGCGTCCCGACCATCGCCTGGCAATTGCTCGAGCACCCGGAACGCAAGAACTACGACCTCTCCAGCCTTGAATCGATCGGCTATGGCGGCGCGCCTTCCGCGCCGGAACTGGTAAGACGCATCTTCGAGGAATTCGGCGCTCTGCCCGGCAATGGCTGGGGCATGACCGAAACGACCGCGACGGTTACCACCCATTCCGGCGAGGACTACCTCAACCGCCCGACCAGCTGCGGCCCGGCGGTTGCCGCTGCCGATCTTGAAATCCGCGCCGAAGACGGCGTCACGGTTCTGCCTGCTGGCGAGATCGGCGAACTGTGGGCGCGCGGACCGATGATCGTGGCCGGTTATTGGCAGAACCCCGAAGCCTCGGCGGCGACCTTTGTCGACGGCTGGGTCCGCACCGGCGACCTTGCCTATCTCGACGAGGAAGGATTCTGCTTCATCGCCGACCGGGCCAAGGACATCGTCATCCGCGGCGGCGAAAACATCTATTCGTCCGAAGTGGAAAACGCGCTCTACGAACATCCGGCAGTGATCGACGCGGCCGTGGTTGGCATCCCGCATCGCACCCTGGGCGAAGAACCGGCTGCCGTCGTCCAACTTTCCCCCGGCGTGAGCGCCAGCGAGGCGGAACTGCAGGACCACGTGCGGGCACGCCTGGCCGCGTTCAAGGTGCCGGTGCGGATCCTGTTCCACGTCGAAACTCTGCCGCGCAACGCCAATGGCAAGATCCTGAAGCGCGAATTGAAGGCAATGTTCGAAGGCTGAACCGCAAATGCCGGATGCTGCGTTTACCCTTTCGCAAGGGATCGGGCGCAAAGTGCGGTCATGCGAAAGTCATCCCTCGCATTAGCCAAGCCAAGCCTCGAATGGCTGCGCCGCGCTGTCGTCTACGGCTCCGCGGCTGCAGTCATCGCGGCCGGGCCGGGACTTCCCGGCCTAGGCGTGTAACAGCTTCCACAGGGCGGCAAGGGCAGAGAGCCCTAGCACCCCACCGGTAAAGCTGCGCCAGGCCGTATCGCTGACCTTGCCGAAAGCCTTGTTGCCGAGCCAGTTGCCCAGCAGCACCGCCGGAAACAGCACCCCTGCCAGCATCGGCTCGCGCCAGGTTGCCACGCCCAGGACCAGTGCCGAACCAACCCCAGAAACCGAGGTCGCCAGGAAAATGGTCATCATCGACGCCCGGGCCAGATCGGGGGCAATTTCGCGCCGCAAGTAGAACGGGACGATGGGCAAGCCGGGCATCCCGGCGAACCCGGTCAGCGTGCCCGCAGCAAAGCCGGTCGCGCCAGTCTCAAACATGCCAGGAGCATAATGCGCCGGTTTCTTGGGCAGGAGGACAAGACCGAATGCCGCCAGCGCGATCATCGCGATAAGCAGGCGGGCAAAGGCCGGATCAGTCAGCGACAAGAGCCACACGCCAAGCGGCGTCGCGACAATGGCCAGGGCGGCAATGACCAGCGCGCTCTTCTCGCTCGCGCCTAGGATCTTCTTCAGGCCCACCAGTCCGATCAGCAGGCCCAGCCAATTGCTGACCACGACCGCCTCGGCGGGGGGGACCGCCAGCGACAGCACCGGAACCAGCAGGATGGCCATGCCGAACCCGGCAAGACCGCGCACGAAGGATGCACCCAACGCCGCCGTGACGGCGACGGCGATTTGCACCTCGGTTAGCCCCAGGATCAAGCGCGTCAGGCCTTAGCGCAGGTCGGGCGCGATGGCCTCGCCCCGGATCAGGGCAATGGCATCGGCCAAGGGCATGACCTTCTGGTGTTCTGCACCCAGCGTGCGGACGGCGACGGTGCCTTCCTCCGCCTCGCGCTTGCCGACCACCAGCAGATGCGGAACCTTCTGCAGCGAGTGTTCGCGGACCTTGTAGTTGATCTTCTCGTTGCGCAGGTCGGTATCGGCGCGAATGCCCGCCGCCTTCAACTGCGCGGCAACGTCTGCGGCATAGCCATCGGCATCGGACACGATCGTCGCAACCACCGCCTGGACCGGCGAGAGCCAGACCGGCAAGCGTCCGGCGAAGTGCTCGATCAGGATGCCGATGAAGCGTTCGTAGGAACCGAAGATCGCGCGGTGCAACATGACCGGGCGGTGCTTTTCACCGTCCTCGCCAATGTAGCTCGCATCAAGCCGTTCGGGCAGGACGCGGTCGGACTGGATCGTGCCGACCTGCCAGGTGCGGCCGATCGCGTCGGTCAGGTGGAACTCCAGCTTGGGGGCATAGAACGCGCCTTCGCCCGGCAGTTCCTCCCAGCCGAATTCCTCGGTGGCGCGGCCCGATGCGGCAACCGCGTCGCGCAGTTCCTGCTCGGCCTGGTCCCACATTGCGTCCGAACCGAACCGCTTTTCGGGGCGCAGGGCCAGCTTGATCGCGTACTTGTCAAAGCCCAGGTGCTGGTAGACGCTGTCGAGCAGGTCGCAGAAATCGCGGACTTCCTGGACC
>CAZNBX010000034.1:0-12374 GCA_964571305.1 uncultured Novosphingobium sp. | reverse complement strand
AGGGCGTCCATAGTGTGTTCCTCAAACGGAAACGGCGCCGGTTGCCCGACGCCGTTTCGAATTCGCAATCTGCTGAGCTTATTCGGCCGCCATCGCCGGTTCGGCGATGTATTCGTCAACCATCTGGGCAGCCAGATCGTCGTTGAACTGCTGCGGCGGGTGCTTGCAGAAATAGGCCGACGGGCCGATCAGCGCACCGCCTTCACCGCGATCGAGCGCAACCTTGGCGCAGCGAATCGCGTCCATGACGCAAGCCGCCGAGTTCGGGCTGTCTTCGACCGAGAGGCGCAGTTCCAGTTCCATCGGCACGTTGCCCCACTGCAGGCCTTCAAGGCGCAGGAAGCACAACTTGTTGTCCTTTTGCCAGGGAACATAGTCCGACGGGCCGACGTGGATGTTTTCGTCTTCAAGGCGCTGGGCCAGCATCGCTTGGACGGCTTCGGTCTTCGATTCCTTCTTCGAACCGAGCCGCTGACGGTCGAGCATGTTCATGAAGTCGGTGTTGCCGCCGGTGTTGAGCTGGTAGGTGCGCTCAACCGTGACGCCGCGCGCGGCGAACAGGCTCGACAGGACGCGGTGGACGATGGTTGCACCGACCTGCGCCTTGATGTCGTCGCCGACGATCGGGATGTTCTTTTCGCGGAAGCGGGCTTCCCACTCAGGACGGCTGGCGATGAACACCGGCATGCAGTTGACCACGGCAACGCCCGCTTCCAGCGCGCATTCCATGTAGAATTCGGTCGCGTTCTGCGAGCCGACCGGGAGGAAGTTGATCAGGACTTCGGCGCCCGAATCCTTGATCGCCTGGACGATGCGGGCCTTGTCCGCTTCCGGCTCGTTGGCAACGATGAAGCCCTTTTCACCCACGGTGGTCATGTGCGGGGCAACGCCGTCCGATACCTGGCCCATGATGACCTTGGCGCCGGTAGCCGGCACGTTGGGCATGAACACCTTGGTGTTGTTCGGGGCAGCGAAGATCGCTTCGCTGATGTCCTTGCCGACCTTGCGGGCGTCGACGTCGATGCCGAGCACGAAATCAACGTCACCCGCGCCATAGCCGCCGATCTTGTCGTGAATCAGGCCTTGCGAGGAGTTGTTCTGACGATAATAGGCAACGCCCTGAACAAGCGAGCTTGCGCAGTTGCCGACGCCGATCATGGCGACCTTGATGGGCTTCATTACAAATTTGTCCTTCTCAAGCGACATGAACAGGCCGCGAAAGGCCCGTCATTGAAAAAATCACGCCTCCAAAGCAAGCCTCTCGGCCTGCGTCAAGCCGATTGCCGGGTTCAGAGATAGGTTGTGGCAATTTCATTACAGTTGCCGCAGCGCGATCCGAAGCGGAATTTTGGGCCTTAGCGGGGCAAATTCCGGATACTTCGAGCGCCTGAGCATCAGGCGTCACCCTGACCTAACCCCGGTTCGCAAGGAAAATTCTTCCCCCAATTTTTTGGCAGCCTTGGTGATTTAGACACCGATAACGAGCTTCGCAGCCATTAACCGAATGGCCCGGCCATGCGTGAGAGCAGGGCCGCACTTCGCCAAAGCTCTGGCCTCGATCTGCCGTCTGCGTATAAGCAAGGCTCACAGGCGGGAATTTGCATCACCCGCGTTTTGGGGAGCGCACAGAGGGACATGGATCCAGTTCCAGCCGAAGGTCCGGCCAAGTTTGAAACGCCTGCGCCGCGCATGCAGCGCCCCATGCGCCCGCGCGAACTCCAGGACCCGCTCAACCATTACCTTTACCACCCGCTCGCTTGGCAAGTGGCGCGGCTGCTGGCGCACACGCCGATCACCCCGAACATGGTTTCGGTTGTCGGGGCGGGCTTCGTCGTGGCGGCAGGCCTTGCCTATACCCAGCTGGCCTGGCCGCTCGCCGCCGCGCTGGGCATGGCGCTTCACATGACCTGGCACGTGGTCGACGGAGCGGACGGCGACCTTGCTCGCTTGACCGGTCGCTCCAGCCCGATCGGCGAAATGGTCGACGGGCTTTGCGACTATCTCAGCCACGTTGTCGTCTATCTCATGCTGGCGGCGATGCTGGCCCAGAGCACCGGCCTGTTCAGCGGCTGGCTGGCCTGGGTCCTGGTCGTAGGTGCGGGGATCAGCCATGCGCTTCAGGCTAACCATGTCGAAGTGCAGCGCCGCCAGTACCAGTGGTGGGTCTATGGCACGCCATGGCTGCGCAACAGCCACGACAAGGAAGGTTCGGCCACTTCGCAGACTTGGGCCGGCAAGCTGGTCTCCAGCTATATCGCAGTGGCCAGCGGAATGACGCCTGAGGCACTGCGCATCGATGCCGAGGTCCAGAAGGCTCAGGGCGACAAGGCGCGACTGGCCGAAGTCGCGCAAGCGGTCCGCGAAGAAGCACCGCCATTGCTGTTCCTGTGCAAGGTGCTGGGCCCCAATCCCCGCGCGGTGATCCTGGGGCTGTCGATGTTCGCGGGCAGCCCGGTCTGGTACATGCTCTACCAGTCGATTTTCCTGAACCTGCTGCTGGTCTATTCCGTGCGGGCGCACAATGCCGCCGCACGCCGGATCGCGGCGAAGATCGGAGTGAACGATGCTGCACGACAGGCTGCTTGACGAAGCCCGCGCCCTCCAAGGCGAAATCGTCGCGCTGCGCCGCGCGATCCACGCGGAGCCCGAACTTGGCCTGAATACGCCGAAGACGCGCGACAAGGTCCGCGCCGCATTGGCCAACCTGCCGCTGGAATGGAGCGAAGGCCCCTCGACGACAGGCGTGGTCGCAACCTTGAAAGGTGGGGCCGGCGACGGTCCCTGCGTCCTGCTGCGCGGCGACATGGACGCCTTGCCCATGCCCGAGGAAACCGGGCTGGACTATGCCTCAACTGTGCCGGGCACGATGCATGCCTGCGGCCACGACACCCATACCGCCATGCTGGCGGGTGCGGTGCGCCTGCTCTGCGCCCGGCGCGAGAGCCTGAAGGGCGAGGTCCGCTTCATGTTCCAGCCGGGGGAAGAAGGTTTCCACGGCGCGCGCTTCATGCTGGACGACGGCTTGCTAGGCGGCGAAGGAACCGGTCGCAAGCTGCCTGACGCGGCCTTTGCCTTGCATGTCATGCCGAACGCCCAGCACGGCGTGGTCGCGGGCCGGGCAGGCGCCCTGATGGCTTCGGCCGACCAGTTCGATATCGTAGTGACAGGACGTGGCGGTCATGCCGCGATGCCGCACAGCGCGCTCGATCCCGTCCCGATCGCCTGCGAGATCGTGACGGCCCTGCAAGCTCTGGTCGCGCGCCAGTTCGATGCCCATGACCCGGTCGTGGTCACTGTTGCCCGGATCGAGGCCGGAACCGCACACAACATCATTGCCGACTTTGCGACGCTCCGTGGCACTTTGCGCACCCTTTCGGCGCGTCACCGCGACAAACTCCACGCCTCCGTGACGCGGCTGGCTCAAGGGATCGCCGCTGCCCACGGCGCAGACGCGAGCGTGACGATCACCCCTGGCTTCCCGGTCACCTTCTGCGACCCGCGCGCCGTTTCCCTCGGCGAGGCAGTCGCACACAACCTGTTTGGTCCAGAATCCTTCCGCCGCCTCGACCAGCCGATCATGGGTGCCGAGGATTTCTCCTACGTGCTGGAGAAAGTACCCGGCGCCATGTTCTTCCTCGGTGTCGCGGAACAAGGGGCCGACTGGCACTCCTGCCCGGCGATCCATTCGCCGCGCATGACAGTGGACGAATCCGCCCTGCCACGGGGAGCCGCGCTGCTCGCTGGTTGCGCCGTGCGGTTTCTGGAGGATGGATGGGCCTGAAGCCGACGATCAGGCGGGTCGCAACCGGATCACGAAACGCGCGCCATTGCCATTGTTGCTTGCGCTGATTTCGCCACCCAGTTCGCGAATGATCTCGTAGCTGATCGACAGGCCCAGCCCCATGCCCTGCTTGGGCGGCTTGGTCGTGAAGAACGGATCAAACAGTTTCTTCAGAGCGTGGGGCGGGATACCCGTACCGTTGTCGTCAAAAACCAACGCGACAGTTTCGGCTTCGCGCTGCGTGCGCATTGTGATCCTGCCTGCGTGACCAGGCTCGTCATCAGCACGGGCGAGAATAGCGTGCTCGGCATTGAGGAAAAGATTGAGCAGAACCTGTTCGAGCGAGTTGGGGCGCGCCTGGACCATCTGGGCCTGATCGACTTCACTGGTGTCGACCGAAATCCCATGACCGGCAAGTTGCGGCCGGATCATGATCAGGACCGAATCGATCACTTCACCAAGACGGACCGGCTGCGGGGGCTCGCTTGAGCTTCTGCCGAACACGCGCATCTGCTGGATGATGGCCGCGGCGCGTTCCACGTGTGAAGTGACCTGGTCGAACTTTTGCGTGAGCCGTTCCTTGTCGAACATGTCGCGGGCAACGCGCTCCTTGAGATTGTCGACAGCCAGCCGGATGAAATTGAGCGGTTGGTTCAATTCGTGAGCAATGCCTGCAACCATCTGGCCAAGCCCGGCCATCTTGTCGGCCTGGACCAGTTGTTCTGCGGCGGCCTTACGATCGGTCACGTCGATCATCAGGCCGACCACTTCAGAGCGCTTGAAATAGGGATCCGACGCAAAGGCAATCGTGTCGTAGATCCAGACCCAGTGGCCAAGGCGGTGGCGCATCCGGTATTCCAGCTCGAATGCCGAACCCTCCTGCATTCGCGCGATGGCAGCTTCATACTTAGGGCGGTCATCAGGATGGATCTTGCGCAGCAACCAACCGATAGTCCGCGCTTCGGTGGTGCGATAGCCCAACATCTTCTCAACGCTGTCGCTGATGTAAAGCAGGCGGTTCGCGGTCGCGCCGCTGCGGCCCAGGGCATAGACCACGACTGGCGCGTGGGTTGAAATGCTGAGCAGTCGCCGCTGGTAATCGACCAACGCGCTGCGCTCCTTGGTCACCTCGGTATCTGCAATCGCAAGATTGACGGAAATCTCGTTGAGTTCCCGGATCACCAACTGGTCGACCCGGTCGACCCTGGTCCCGGCCAGGGTAACGTCGGTCGCTGCGCTGGCGATCCGTCGCAACGATATTTCAAGACGTCGTGCGACCTCAGCACTCAGTATCATCATCGCTATGATGAGGCCGAACAGGGTCAGGAACATGATTGATTGGTCTTTGCGGGCGGCCAGCACCCCGGGCTCCAATCGCATGACTGCCAGCACACGCCATCCGGCGAAACCGGGGAGGGCATCAGCGCGCATCATGATCGCGTTCTTGAGATCACTCATCAGCGAATTGCCATAAGTCTTGGGACCGACCAGCGTCGCTTCGCGGCTTACCGCGTCCAGCACCCCGGGAGAGATGGCCCGGTCCGGCAAAAAGGCGGGATTGTTCCCCAAGGTAATCCGCAGCGGATTGCCAGCCGGATCGACGAGGTGCATGTCAACCTCACCGGCCTTGTCAGGACCGTGCAATATGCGATCCAGCGCCTCAGGCCGCAGCAAGGCCATGACCTGACCGCCGGAGTTATTGCTTGTGGGAAAGCGCAAAACCAGGCGGTCTTCACCTCCTGCTCCTTGGTAAACCATGATCTGTGCGGATAGCTGCGATTTAGCTGTTGAAGCAGCACCGATCTTTGCAAAAATTTCAGCCAATTGAGCCCGCTCAGACCCTGATATGACCCGAACTCCATCTGGTGATGAAATTGCGATAGCACTGAAGTCTGCCGCCAATTGATTGATTGTCTGCTCGGCGCTTCCCCCAACGTCAGCATAATCATGGGCCCAAGACCGTAGGGCCGCTTCACGGGCTTGCCGCCAGTTATCAAGGGTTGCGGCAGCGACAAAAGCTCGATCTTCCAGCCGGGACGCTACCGCCTCACGCGCCGCCGCTTCACGCTTTGGCGCGTCGTTGGCAAGATAGGCAACGGTTGGCACAAGGATGGTCAGCATCGTGAACATCAACAGCGTCGCCTCGATCGATACGGTCGGGGACCGGAGCCGCCGGCGCCGAGCCGCGAAGATCAGGAAGGCAAGATAAAGCGCTTCGCCGAGCGCAACGTTGAGAACCCCGTTGACCGCCTGCTTGCCGATGACCAACATGAGCGAGGTCCGGTCCATGCCCATGATCTCGCCATAGGTCAGGATCAGCAACGGCGTGCCGAGCAACAGCCAGAACAGGACGTCGGCACGTAGTGGCGAAGTGCGGCGGACCGAATAGGCCAGGACAGCCGCCTCGGCAGTCCAGATCAACCACGCCCACGGATGGCCCCACAGCATGACGCTGCGGAAACTGGCAAAGGCCACGGCCAGAACGATGGCGCGCGGATTGACGACACGCAGAAATGCGAAAATCAGCGCATTGCCAAAGATGAAATGCAAGCCCCAGCCGAGTTGCACTTCCAGAAAGTTGAGCGCCAGAGCTCCGCTACCGGCCACGATAGCGAAGACAAAATCCTGCAGTGTCAGGCCCGGCCGCAAGGAAAGCCCCTTCATGCGCCGTCCGAAAGAGCTCGAGAGACCGCCTCGATCAGAAGCTTGCGATCAACCGGCTTGAGCAGGACCGGCCCACCCACCAGCGAGGGGTCCTGCACGGTGGTTGCATCGCCGGTTATTACGATGAAATTCAGTTGACGTTCCGGCAGGGCATCCCGCAGCTGGCGGATCAGACTGGCCCCATCGAGACGGGCCATGCGCAGGTCAGTCACGACGAGCCTGATTTCGGGATTGCCGCAGACAGTCTTGAAGGCCTCTTCCGGATTTGACGAAATTATCGACCCGAAACCTTCAAGCTCAAGCATTTCCTGGTATTCCGGAAGTATGTCCTCCTCGTCATCGACAAGGAGGGTAGAAATCCTACCCATCTTTTGCTCCTGCCGGCCGGAAGGTTATGCCGCAGCGTTGTCGCTTGGGGATTCTCACGCGGCTTATGAAAATCGCTCAGGCGGTACGTAATTTCCCCCTCTCACACTGACGCGTCAAGTAAGGGATACCACATATCCCGTCTTTGCCGCGACAAAGACGGCCGGCACCTGTGTAAGGGTATGGAAACGATTGCCCGTCCAGCGGAGTGAAGAAGAAAACTGAACAATCCAGTTATCTGCGGACTTTCGTATGATCAGGGTGGATAAGCTCGATTTACAGCGGAGCTTGCCTCCGTTCACCAAGCAAGTCGATGACCTCCGTGTCCGTTGCTTGGTCAAAGTCGCGGTAATGCGCGCTAACCGCGTAGAACGGTTCGGGCAGGACCAGGCACACCACCTCGTCGCACTGATGGGCGGTCGGGCGCCGGTTGCGCGGCGGTTTGCACCAGCCTGTTCGCAACTGGCGCACCCGACAGGATTCGAACCTGTGGCCTCTGCCTTCGGAGGGCAGCGCTCTATCCAGCTGAGCTACGGGTGCCTGAGGGCGGCGGTTAGCAGTGCGGGCGGCTTTGCGCCAGTGCCTTTCTGTGCGGCGCGACGGTTAGTAATTTGGCAAGGGCTGCGGCCTATGGCTCCACCCATGGACATGCACAACCGCTTTGACCGGCTTGAATCGACTGCGGCTGGTTCCGACGCAATCGGAGCGAAATGGCGTGCGCTAAATGATGCTGCGACGGCGGTAGCAGCAGCCGCGAAACTTCGCTGCGACGCTATGGAGCCTGTAGCACAAGGTTTCCCTGACGCGATCAATGCGCTGGGTGGGTGGCAACGTGCCCAGGTCGAACAGGGCCTGGACGACCTCGTTGCCATCATGGAGCCTGGGGTGGCGGCGCTGCTGGCGCTGCATCAGCGCGGCGCAGACTGCACGGCTCCGGCCGAAGCGCTGATCGGAGAATTCAACCGTGCCCGCGGAGCATTGCTGAACCTGCTGCCTTGGCCCCTGGATGACGAATACGCCTAGCCCAGGCTTGTCGAGTTCGTGGTTTGTTCCTATACAGGCCGAATGTCTGGCTCCGCTACCGTGCCCGTCGATGCAGAACTGAAAGCCGCCCAGGCGGTCGCCCGTGGCATTTGTCGCCTGTTCGCCCGTAACGATGTCTGGTGCCTCGCGGAAATGCCGCTGCGATCGAATCGCCGGGCGGACCTGATGGGCATCGACCCCAAGCGGCACCTGATCATTGTCGAGATCAAGGTCAGCCGGGCAGATCTGCTGGGCGACGGCAAGTGGACCGACTACCTCGACCATTGCGATCGCTTCTATTGGGGGCTGGCACCCCATCTTGACCGGGCCTGCCTGGAAGAGCCGGGCTTCCTGCCCGACCGCTGCGGCCTGATCGTGGCTGATGGCTATGATGCGGAAATCCTGCGCCCGGCAGCAACGGTTCCCCTGGCCGCGTCACGCCGCAAAGCCGAGACCGAGCGGCTCGCCCGCGCGGCGCTGCGCCGCCAGCTGGGGCTGATCGATCCCAATCTCGCTGCCTGGGGCGATTGACCTTTCTGCCCCGGCAGCTTTAACCTTTGCCGGGTGAGCGAAACGCAATCTCCCGCAAGCGGCCTGACCGCACCCGGCCGCCCCTTCGCTCCGTTTCGATTTCCCGCCTTTCGCGCGATCTGGACAGCCAATCTCGCCTCCAATATCGGTTCGATGATCCAATCGGTCGGCGCAGCCTGGCTGATGACCGACCTGACCAAGTCGCACCAGCTGATTGCGCTGGTCCAGGCCTCGACGACACTGCCAGTCATGCTGCTGGCGCTGCTCGCCGGAACCATTGCCGACAACCACGATCGCCGCCTGGTGATGCTGGCCGCGCAGGTCTGCATGCTGCTCGCCTCTGCCCTGCTCGCGGCGCTGACCTGGGCAGGGATGATCGGGCCTTTGTCGCTGCTCGCGCTGACCTTGACGGTGGGAGCGGGGACTGCCCTGAACGGACCAGCCTGGCAGGCTTCGGTTCGGCTTCAGGTCGGGCAGGAGGACCTGCCACAGGCCATCTCGATCAACACCATCGCCTTCAACCTGGCACGCAGCGTCGGTCCGGCAGTAGGCGGGTTGCTTATCTCGCTGGCCGGTCCGGCGACGGCCTTTGCCCTCAATTCCCTGTCGTACATTGCCTTGATCATCGTCCTGCTGCGCTGGCGTCCGGACATGCCGCCGCGCCAGCGCCAGCCGATGCTGGCTTCGATGATCACCGGCGTGAAGTTCTGCGCCGGGTCCAGTCCGGTCCGCCGCGTGCTCAGCCGCGGCTTCGCCTTTGGCTTTGCGGGCATCGCCTATCTTGCCCTGGTCCCGGTCCTGGTGCGCGAACAGCTGAAGGGCAGCGAAGTCGATTTTGGCCTGATGCTGGGCGCCTATGGCCTCGGTTCGATCATCACCGCCTTGTGGGTCGCGCCGGCCCGCCACCGCTGGGGCAGCGAGCGCCTGCTGGTCGTGGCGCAGACCGCATTCGCCCTGGCACTGTTTCCGATTGCCAGAGCGACCAGCCTGCCCCTGGCCTTCGCCTGCGCGATGGTGGCGGGCGGAGGGTGGGTGGCAACCCTGTCGACCCTCAACGTCGCGATGCAATTGCGCTCCCCCGAAGCGATCCTGGGCCGGTGCCTGGCAATCTACCAGGCCGTCACCTTTGGCGGCATGGCGATCGGCGCCTATGCCGTTGGCCTGCTGTCCGACTTCATCGGGGTTGCCGACACCCTTCGCGTCGCGGCGAGCCTGCTGCTGGCGCTGGTGCCAATCCTGCGCTGGCTGACGCCGATGCCAGCCCGCGATGAAGGCCGCGTCATGGCCTAGGCATCTCTGCGGATCACTTAACGCAAAATTTACCACGCTGGCCCCAGAACCGGTTCGACAGGACTCGGTGGGGAACCGAAATGGACACGTATCGCGGCAATTATCTGGACCTTGGCCCGGGCGACGACTGGCCCGAAGTCGAGTTCGGCGAGGAAGACACCCCGCGCAAGCCACCACCCAGCCCCGTCGGCCAGGACGAACGGCGCATGCAGGTGCGCGCCTATAATTATTGGGCCGGCTTGCTGGGCGAGCTCAGCTTCCCCTCGATCGAGGAACTTGAACCGCAGGCAATGCCGGATTTCGGGCCTTACAGCGTCCTCCTCGATTTCAGCGGCGGGATCGAGAACCCGGCCGTGGCCTTCCTGGGCGACCGCCTGGCCAGCGAGTGCGGTGCAACCGGGCCAATCCGGACCCTTGCGGATGTACCAGCCCGCTCGCTGCTGTCGCGGATCACCGATCACTACATGCAGATCCTGGCCAACCAGGCCCCGATCGGGTTCGAGGCGGAGTTCGTCAACGACGCCGGGAGGACGTTGCTCTACCGTGGCATCCTGCTGCCGTTTTCCTCCGACGACGAGACCATCGATTTTATCTACGGGGTGATCAATTGGAAGGAACTGGCCGACCAGGCGACCACCGACGAGCTCATGCTCGAGATCGAGCAGGCGCTCGATGCGGGGCGGATCGAACCGCGACATAGCGAAACGGCACCAAGCTGGGCGGATGGTCCGGCCGGCTTTGTCGGGCCTGCCTCGCATGAGACGTTTGACGACACGCTCGATCTTGCCGCCACCGATGCACTCTCCCCGAGCGTGGCTGACCATGCCCCCATGGGCCTAGGTGACTGGCTGGCCACGGCGCGCGCGCTGGCTGAAGCCGCGCGCGGATCGGAAGATCGGACCCGCCAAGCGCTCTACGAAGCAATCGGCAAAGCCTACGACTTCGCATTGGAAGCGGCGCGCGCACCCGAAGAATTCGCGGACCTGGTCGCTCAGTCCGGGCTGATCATGCAGGACCGCGCTCCGATGACCCCGATCGTCAAACTGGTCTTCGGCGCCGATTACGACAAGACCCGCCTGACCGAATATGCAACCGCACTGAACCATGCCCAGCGCATCGGTCTGGAGCAGGGTGCCCTGGCCCAGTTCCTGGCTGCAACGCCGGGCGGGCTGAAGGCGGTCGTCAGCGAGGAGCGCCGCCTCAAGCGCGAGGAAAAGGGCAAGGCCCCTGCACCGCGAACCAGTCCGCGTGACGCCTTGGTGCGACAGCTTCGCCAACTCGGCCACGCCCCGCTCGCCGCCATTTCTCCGGAAGGCAGCGAATTCACCCTGCTCGTGGCGCGACGCTTGCCCGGCGGGGAAGCGGTCTTGCTGGGCGAAGTCGCAGACGACGTGGCGCTGCTCGAAAAGGCCGCGAAAAAGCTCCTCGGCTGAGAACTGCGGCGTACGCCGGACAGCCGCCTTGGCGTGCCATGTCGGGGGGCATGGCGCGCCATTGCTTTGCCCGCTAGGATGCCCGCATAACAAGGCAAACGGGGCGGGAGCTGAAATTGAAGATGGCATGGATTGCACTGGGGGCGCTGAGCACAGTCGTGGCCGTACTGTTCGCGGCATGGCAGTACGCCCACGCGACCAATTCGGTCGCCCTGCTGGATCTGGCGGACAAGGTCCTGGCGGGAACCTCGGGAAGCAAGGTGTTGGTCAGTGACGCGCGGTTCGGGCCGGATCCAGCGCAGCGGATCAACGTCATTGCCCCTGAAACTCCCGGACCGCATCCCGTACTGGTGTTCATCCACGGTGGCGGCTGGCATTCGGGTGCGCCCGGCGAATATGCCTTCATCGGACGCAATTTTGCCCGTGCCGGCTATCTCGTCGTCCTGCCCGGCTATCGTCTGGGCGAGGCCGGACGCTATCCACACATGCTCGAAGACAGCGCGGCGGCTCTGGCCTGGGTACAGGACAACGCGGCACGGCTGGGCGGCGATCCGGACCGCGTCTTCGTCATGGGGCATTCGGCCGGAGCCTACAACGCGGTTATGCTGGCGCTCGACGGGCAATGGCTGGAACGCGCAGGCGTAACGCCCGGGTTCATCAAGGGCGTGGTCGGCCTGTCCGGCCCTTATGACTTCTACCCCTTCACGTCCGATTCCGCGCGTAACGCCTTTGCCCACGTCGCGGACCCGCGCGTGACCCAGCCGATCAACCACGTTCGCGCGCCGGCTCCGCCGATTCTGCTCTTGACCGGGGATGCCGACGACACGGTCAAGATGCGCAATTCCAAGGTGCTGGCACAGGCGCTTACGCTAGCCGGCCAACCGACCAGTCCGGTGATCCTTTCCGGGGTCGATCATGCCGGCCCGGTGCTCAAGCTCGCGGCTCCCTTCATCCGCGACCGGCGCGTGATCGATCCGGTGCTGCAATTCCTGGCTGCCCATAGCGGCGCTTCAGGCGCGGTTCAGGCGAAAAACCGCTAGAGAGCTTGGATATGCGCGCCGTGAATCGACTTTTCGCCCGACTGCTTGCGCTGGTTCTCGCGCTCACCCTGAGCGTGCAGCCTGCCCTGGCCCAGTCGATCCTGCGCGATGCGGAAACCGAGCTTTTGCTGCACGATATGGCAACCCCGCTGATCCGGGCCGCAGGGCTTGATCCGCGCAACGTTTCGGTGGTGCTGGTCGGCGACATGTCGATCAATGCCTTCGTCGCCGGCGGGCAGGCGGTCT
>CAZNBX010000033.1:12415-12671 GCA_964571305.1 uncultured Novosphingobium sp. | reverse complement strand
TTGCCCGGCTGCGCACGGAAATGCCGCTGTCGTGGCGCGAGGACAGCCCGTTCGGACCTTACTGGTCGGCGGTCAGCCACGCGCTGGTCCAGGAAGTCGAGCTGCGCCACGACGTGTTCTCGTCGCGCTGGGATCTGGGCAACATCACCATCGCCGACTCGGTGAATGGCGAGGGTTTTCCCAATTTCATCGCGCAGGATCCGCCGATCCACACCGCGCAGCGCCGGGTGAGCGCGCCGGCCTTCTCGCCCAGCCA
>CAZNBX010000033.1:0-12405 GCA_964571305.1 uncultured Novosphingobium sp. | reverse complement strand
GACGCTGGGCATGCTGTGCATCCTGTTCGACATGCCGTTCGAGGAATGGCGGGACATCAAGCGCTGGTCGGACTGGGCCAGCGGGGTTTCGGCTGAAACCCTGACCGAGGAATACCGCGCCCAGTTCCTGGTGCAGATGGGCGAGATGCTGGCCCGGTTCGATCGCGAGCTGGAAGACCGCCGGGCCAAGCCGCCCACCGACGACCTGCTCAGCCGGATGGTCCATTCCGAAGCGATGGGGCGGATGGAGCCGATGGAGCGGATCGCCAATATCGCGCTGCTGATCGTGGGCGGCAACGATACCACGCGCAATTCGATGTCGGCGCTGGTCGAAGCGTTCGACAAGTATCCAGACCAGCTGGAGCGGCTGCGCGCCGATCCCTCGCTGCTCCCCAATGCGGCGCAGGAAATCATCCGCTGGCAATCGCCCGTCACTCACATGCGCCGCACCGCGCTGGAGGATACGCAGCTAGGCGGACAGACCATCCGCCAGGGCGAGAAGGTGGTGATGTGGTACATCTCGGCCAATCGCGACGAGGCGATGTTCCCCGATGCCGAGCGATTCGACGTGGGGCGCAGCAATGCGCGGCGCCACCTGTCGTTCGGCCACGGCATCCACCGCTGTGTCGGGGCGAAGCTTGCGGAAAGTCAGATCGCGACCGTGATTGCCGAGATTGCCGAGCGCAATATTCGCATCGTTCCGCAAGGCGCGCCAGAGCGGCTGGCCAGTCCGTTCCTGCATGGCTTTACCAAGATGCCGGTACGGATCGAACCGCAGTGACCGCCGCGCCCTTCGAAACACTGCTGGTCGAGCAGGAAGGGCCGATCCTTTGGGTGCGGCTGAACCGGCCCGAAGTGCTCAATGCCTATACCAGCAAGATGGGCGCGGAACTGGTTCGCGCGATCAGGCGGGCCGATGCTGATGATAGCGTCAAGGTGGTGGTCCTGACCGGCACGGGCCGGGTATTCTGCGCCGGGGCCGACGTCTCGGCTGGGGCCGGGGCATTCGATACGGAAAGCGGCGAAGGGGCCAAGAATTTTGGCAGCCGCGACGGTCGCCGCGAAAATTCCGACTTCGTCGCGGCGATGATGAATGCGGTGAAGCCGCTGCTGGTCGCTTACAACGGATCGGCAGCCGGGGTGGGGCTGACCCTGACCCTGCCCTGCGACATCCGTATTGCGGCGGACAATGCGAAATTCGGCTGCGTCTTTACCCGGCGCGGCTTGGTGCCAGAGGCTGGCTCGGCCTGGTTCCTGCCGCGCCTCGTCGGTATGTCCACGGCGCTGAAATGGTGCATGACCGGTGCCCTGGTCCCGGCTGCCGAGGCGCTCGCAGCGGGACTGGTCAGCGAATTGGTTCCCGCCGATCAGGTAGAGGCGCGGGCGCGCGAACTGGCGCTGGAGATCGCCGCCAATTGTTCGCCGATGGCGCTGGCCCTGACCCGCCGGATGCTGTGGCATTTCTCCGCACAGGATGGGCCGCAGGGTGCGCTCTCGGTCGATGCCGCGCTCAACATTGCGCTCGGGGCGAAGGGCGACGTGCATGAAGGCGTGGCGGCCTTCCTGGAAAAGCGCGCGCCGCATTTTCCGCTCAGTGTTGCAAACGACCTTCCTGCCACGCCGTGGTGGCCGGACAATCCAACGGGGTATCGTTGATGTACAAGCTCTATGGCGCGCTCGGCTCGCCCTATTCGATGAAGCTGCGCGCCCTGCTGCGCTATCGCCGTATTCCGCACCTGTGGGTCGACGGGGCGGCCACGCGCGAAGCCTTGGGTCAGGTCCGCGCCCCGGTGATCCCGGTGCTGGAATATCCGGACGGCCACTTCGACAACGATTCCACCCCGGTGCTCTACGATCTGGAAGAGCGCCATGCCGAAAGACGCGTGGTGCCGGACGATCCGGCCCAGGCCTTTATCGCGCACCTGCTGGAAGACTTTGCCGACGAATGGCTGACCAAGGCGATGTTCGGCTATCGCTGGCTGGAAGAGGTTGATCAGGTCCAGATGAGCCGCTGGCTCGCCTTCGACAACATGAAGGGCGGCGGGCTTATGCAGAGCCAGGGCTTTGCCGAGCAGTTCCGCGCCCGCCAGGTCGGCCGCATGGCGCTGGTCGGTTGCACGCGCGAAAACTTTCCGTTGATCGAAGCCAGCACCCGCGCTGTCCTCGCCGCACTGGAGGCCCATGTGGTGAACCGGCACTGCCTGTTCGGCACGCGCCCTTCCATGGCTGAGTTCGGCATCTATGGTCAGCTTTCCCAGCTGGGTACTGATCCCACGCCGCAGGTGATGATGCGTGCCGACTATCCCTATACCTATCGCTGGCTTGCCCACATCGACGACATGAGCGGGCTGGAAGGGGAATGGGAGCCGGGGATTTCGCCGGTGGTGGCAGAGCTGGTGCGGATATCGGCGCAGGTCTACGTGCCCTTCCTGCGCGCCAACGAACAGGCCGCCGAGGCAGGAGAAGAGACCTTCCGGATGGAGGCGATGGGCCTGCCCTACAGCCAGGGCGTGTTCAAATACCAGCTCAAGTGCCTGCGCGAACTGCGCGCGCGCTATGCCGGGCTTGAGCCCAACGCGCGGAGCGAGGTTGATGCGGTGCTGGGCAACGAATGGCTGGAACTGATCGCCTGAGCCAATCGTTTCGACGAACGTGGTGCATTCAGCTTAGCGCAACGCTTGAAGCGGCAAGGCGGAACGGGCAATAACCAACCCGTGCCGCACTCCGTTGTGGTCGGGCGCATTCGGACTTGGAGCTTGTGAAATGAACGTGCGGGGCAGACTGGGTTTGGGCTGGGGTTTGGGACTTGGCCTGGGGCTGTCCTCGGCCGCCGCGCTTGCTGCCGCCCAGCCGGAAAGCATCCTGCCGCCCCCGGCAGCCAAGCCTTCGCCTGCGCCGACCTCGACTACGGCTCCGGTTGCTGAAGCTGTTGCGGCAGAGCAGGCTCCGGTCGATGAACCGGTGCTGGAATGGTCCGTGGCCGATGCCCGTGCGCTGTTGGGCGTGATCCAGGGCATTGCTGCCGAAGGCCTGATCCCGGCGGATTACGAACCCGAAGCCCTGCGCGCCGCGATCCTGGCCGGTTCGGGCGAGGCGCTGAACCAGCAAGCGAGCAAGTCGTTCTCGTGGTTGATCGAGGACATGCGCGACGGCCGCACCCGAATGGATTCGCGGGTGCAATGGTTCGTCGTCGATACTGATCTCGACAATAGCCCGACCCACGCCGTTATGGCCGAGGCGTTGGCCAACCGCGACATTGCCGGGACGATCAAGAACCTTGCCCCGACCGCGCCGGACTATGCCGCGCTCAAGGCGCTGCTTGCCGCGACGCCCAAGGCGGACAAGGCCAAGCGCAACCTGATCCGCGTCAACATGGACCGCTGGCGCTGGCTGCCGCGCGACCTTGGCAAATTCTACCTGCTGACCAACGTCCCCGAATTCCAGCTGCGCCTGACGGTCGATAATTCGATCATCCGGTCCTATCGCACCATCGTCGGCAAGCCGGGCAAGACCGCGACACCGCAGCTTGCCGAAGTGGTTGAAGGCGTGGTGTTCAACCCGACCTGGACCGTGCCGCAGTCGATCGTGAAGGGCGAAGGCCTGGGCGCGCGCCTGATCGGCAATCCGGCCCAGGCGGCACGCGAAGGCTACAAGGTTTCAAAGGCCAAGGACGGCACGATCACGGTCGTGCAGCAGCCGGGACCCAAGAACGCCCTCGGCTTCATGAAGCTCGACATGCCGAACGAGCATGCGATCTTCCTGCATGACACCCCGACCCGCGAGCTGTTCAACAGCACCTTCCGGGCGCTGAGCCACGGCTGCGTCCGCACCGAACGGGCGATGGAACTGGGAATGACCATGGGCATCCTCGGTTCGGGCAAGTCGACGGATGAGATGGTCGAGATCGTCAAGTCCGGTAAATATACCCGCGTACCGATGACCAAGACCTTCCCGATCTACATCATGTACTTCACGATGGCCTCGGACATCACTGGCAAGATGGGCACCTTCGCCGATCTTTATCAGCGTGACGCCCCGGTGCTCGCCGCGTTCGCCGCGCCGCGCCAGCCGTGGGATGGCAAGCGCAAGACCACCGAAAAGGTCATCAAGCTCGACAACCCGCTGTAGAGGTTGGCTCAGGAGGCGGCGCAGTTTTGCAACTGTGCCGTTTCCCCTGCAGTCAGGGAGCTGCCCTTGGCGATCCACGCCTCGAGCCGGCTTCCTTTACCCTGCGCTTCGATTTTCACCGCGATGCCGCGCACGGAATCGGAAAAGTGGTTCTGGGTGACGATGTCCAGCTTCAGCCCGCCCTCGGGACGGTGGACCAGGCAGCTGAACACGTCCTTCAGCGGGCGGGCGGTGACCGCGCCAAATGCCTTGGTCTTGTCGACCGTTTCGCGGCTGACGGTCCATTGATGCCATAGCAGCGGGGCCGAGAGCAGGACTGCTCCCAGCACCAGGATGGCGGCCAGGGCCTTACGGGATTGTTCCTGGTTCAAGCGTCGCCAATGCGGTCAGCGAAGAGCAGGCGCCCGCCGGACAGGTTCCACAGCGCTTCGTTGAAATCTTCCGGGCCCATCGCAAAACAGCCCTCGCTGCGGCCAAGCTTGCCGAACCGAGCGACATGTTCGGCCGAGGCATAGCTGGCCGGGTGCATCACGATGGCGCGTTCCAGTGCAGTGCTGTTGTCCGGATCGAGGCCGAGCAGGCGGATCGAGGTGCCGTACTTGCCGCGATACCACTCGGCCGTCAGGTAGGCGCCGCGCGAAGTCGCTTCGGAGCCCGGAATGCCGGAAAATTGCTGGAGAAAGCCCGAATGAGCAGGGTCCGAACCACGCCCGTGGGCAACGCGGAACGAGCGGATCGTACCACTTTCGAGATTGACGAAATGGAACCGCGGCAGGCTTGAAGCCCGGGCAAAATCGGCAATACCGACAATGTCGCCGCGCCATACTGCCGCGCCCGCACGCTCCAGCTCACGCTTGGCCGTGGCGATCAACTTGGCGTCATAGGCGGGGTTGGGCGGTGCGACGAGGGGCAGGGCGGGCTCGGCAACAGCAGCCGGAACTGCTTTGCCCACGCCGAAAGCGGCGTCGAATGCCTCACCAAGGGACCCGTCCTGCGCGACTTGCGCCAGGGCACGGCCAGGCAGCGACAGTGTCGCACCCGCTGCCAAAGTCCCCAAAAGCAAATCCCGGCGGTTCATGATGCCCGTCATAGCGCGTGTTGGATAACCGGGCAATTCATCGCCTGCCAAGCCAATTTTCGGCCAGCTAGCGCGGGCCAGCGCCCAGTTGGGTAAGCGCATCGCCGTCGACCCGCATCACGGTCCATTCGTCCATCAACCGCGCGCCCAGCTTCTTGTAGAAGCCGATCGCCGGTTCATTCCAGTCGAGCACGGACCATTCCAACCGGGCGCAGTCGCGCTCCACCGCCAGCGCCGCGAGGTGCGACAGCAGCGCCTTGCCGAGGCCCGAACCGCGCGCATCGGGCCGGACGAACAGGTCTTCCAGGTAAATGCCAGGGCGCCCTTCGAAGGTCGAAAAGTTATGGAAAAACAGGGCAAAGCCCTGCGCCGCGCCGTCGATCTCGCCGATCACCACTTCGGCATAGGGGCGCGGGCCGAACAGCTTCGCGGCCAGGACTTCATCATCGAACCGAACCTCATGGGCGAGGCGCTCGTATTCGGCCAGGTCGCGGATCAATTGCGCGATCAGGGGCAGGTCGGCGGCGCTGGCCGGGCGGATCGAAATGGACATGGTGTGGCTCTGGCCCCGTGGAACTGGAAGATGGCTTGCGGAACTTACGCCGCCTTGCCGTGGGTTACGTCCATGCTTACCGCGCGGCCAGCCTCGATTTCCTCGGCCTTGGCTTCGACCAGCTTGACGATGTGGGCGATCATGTCGGCGTCCTGCACGTGGTGGTCGGTCACGCCCGAAAGGTAGACCATGTGCTTGCCATTGCCGCCGCCGGTGATGCCTATGTCGGTCTCGCGGGCTTCGCCGGGGCCGTTCACGACACAGCCGAGGACCGAAACGCTCATCGGCGTCTTGATGTGCTGCAGCGCCTCTTCCAGCCGCTCGACCGTGCGGATCACGTCAAAGCCTTGCCGTGCGCAGCTTGGGCAGGAAACGCTCCGCACCCCGCGGGTGCGCAGGCCCAGCGACTTGAGGATTTCATAGCCGACGCGGACTTCCTCTTCCGGCTCTGCTGAGAGCGAGACGCGGATCGTGTCGCCGATCCCGGCCCACAGGAGATTGCCGATGCCGATGCTGGACTTCACCGTCCCGCCGATCAGGCCGCCCGCCTCGGTAATGCCAAGGTGCAGCGGGCAATCGACCGCTTCGGCCAGGCCCATGTAGGCGGCGACGGCCAGGAACACGTCGCTGGCTTTCACCGCGACCTTGTATTCATGGAAGTCGTGGTCCTGGAGCAGCTTGATGTGGTCGAGGGCGCTCTCGCTCAGGGCCTCAGGGCAGGGTTCGCCGTATTTTTCCAGCAGGTCCTTTTCCAAGCTCCCGGCATTGACCCCGATGCGGATCGCGCAGCCGTTGGCCTTGGCCGCGCGGACCACTTCGGCAACGCGTTCGCTCGATCCGATGTTGCCGGGATTGATGCGCAGGCAGGCGGCCCCGGCGTCGGCGGCTTCGAGCGCGCGCTTGTAGTGGAAATGGATGTCGGCGACGATCGGCACCTGCGCCGCGCGGACGATCTGCGGCATGGCGGCGGTGCTGGCTTCGTCAGGGCAGGAGACGCGGATGATGTCGGCCCCGGCATCTTCGCAGCGGCGAATCTGGTCGATCGTCGCCTTGGCATCGCTGGTCAGGGTGTTGGTCATGGTCTGGACGGTGATCGGCGCGCCGCCGCCCACCGGGACCTTGCCCACCATGATCTGCCGGGAAGTGCGCCGCGCGATATCGCGCCAGGGTCGAAGCGAAGACATGACCCCGATATAGGGCGAAGGACGGGTGGAGCAAACCCCACCCGTCCCAATGGGTATTACAAATTGAAGCCCAACCGCACGAACAGGCTGCGCGCCGGTGCAGGCAGCTTTTCACCCACGGCCAGATCGGAACCGGTCACCCGGTTGCGGCCCGCCAAATGGTCGGAATAGCGCCGGTCGAACAGGTTCTCGACACCGCCACTGAGCGACACCGACTGGCCCAGCGCCACGTCGAACCACAGGTTCGCAGCAACCCAGCCGGGGCTGGCCGCTTCGCCATTGGTGGCCGAAACCTCGCCCTGCCGCGCTGCGCCAACCGCTTCTCCGGTGACCGACCAGCCCTGCGCCTGCCAGGTCAGGGCGAGACGGCCATTGAGCGGTGCAATGCGATAAAGGTTGTCGGCAATGTCGCGCCGCTTGCCGCGCACATAGCTGACGGTCCCTTCCAGCTTGAGCCGGTCCAGCACCTGCCAGGTCAGGTCTGCATCGGCGCCATAGAGTTCCGCCTCGACATTGGTGGCGATCAAGGGGGTGGAGTCCCCGTTCATCGTCGCAATGGCAATCTGCGCGGTCATGCTGGACGGCACCGGAGTGCCCTGCACATAATTGTCGATCCGGCGGTAAAATACCGAAGGCCGGAAAGTGACCGGGCCAGTGACCAGATCGACCCCGCCTTCCGCCGACCATGCAGCTTCGGGCTTCAGCGTCTGGTTGCCGATGTAGATATTGCCATCAGCCAGACCGCCGCTCGCCTCCGTCGGCAACCACGAAAACCGCTCGACCGCATTGGGTACGCGGCTCTTGCGGGACAGGGTCAGGCGCGGACGCACCGTGCCCCGATCGCGCCACACGCGGATGACTGCGTCCCAGGTCGTGTCCTTGCGCACGCCGTTGCTCAGGGCCGTAGCCCTGGCGAGGTTGGCAATCATCATCGGTACAGCACTGCCCGTCTGGGGATTGTTCATGCGGGCATTGTGGCCATCGACCCGAACCCCCAGATCGGCCTGCCAGCCAGCATAGGCAAAGCGCGATTCTGCAAAGGCACCGATCCGTTCCTGCCGCACCTGATCAAGCGACCCGATAACAAAGCCGGCACTGTTGGGATTGGTGATGTTGACCATGCGGTCGATCATCATCCTGTCCACCCCAACCTGCACCGGGCCAAGGTTCAACCGCGCCGCACCGTTCAGAGTCTGCGCCTCGGCATAGGAATAGCGGTACTTGCTCAGGTCGCTAGGTGCAGGCCGTTGGGAGAAATTGTCCATGCCGTGGCCGACATCGGTAAAGCTCAGGGTCAGGTCGAAGGGTAGAGTGCCCAGCTTGCCTTGAAACCCGGCGCGGACAAAGTCGGTGTGGAAGAAGTCGATGTCCATTGCATAGGGCGGATTGCCGCTCTTGCCGGTTTCCTGGCGCCGCCAGTCGAGCGAAAGACGGTTGTCGCCCGTCGAATAGCCGGCGGAGAGGCCATAGGTCAGGCGCTCATAGCCGGTATCCCGCGCGTAGCCCCCGGGGATGCGATAATCGTCACCCCGCTCCCAGGCGGCAATCACGTTGAAGCGAACCCGGTCGCTGGCCAAACCGGCAACGCCGCCGATTGCGACGCCATCGTCCGCGCTGCGATAGCTGGAGGCGAGGCTGACTGCCGGGATCATGGCCGCGCTGTCGGTGAAGTCCACGCCCTTCAGCCGGGCATCGACCATGGCGCCCATTCCCGGCCCTTCGCTGACGGGAGCGGCGCCGCGGCTGACGCTAATGCTGTCGAGCAGGATCGTCGGGGCATAGTGCAGCGGTGGGTCCATCGCATTGGGGCCGCCGGTCTGGAAGCTTTGCCCGGCTACGCGGATTGCCAGACGGTCTGAAAACAGGCCGCGATACTGGACCTGCCCGGAAATCGCGCCGTTGTTAATAAGGGCCGCACCGGGCAGGCGAGCAGCAAGCGCGGCGGCATCGGCAGTGCTGGCATGGCCGGAAACCGGGTCACTCCCGATTTTGAACGCCCCGGATTGGCGCTGGCCGGTCACTACAATGGTGTCGGTCAGAGGTACGGGTGTGGCCTCTTCGGCCATCGCAGGCACGGCCAAAAATATGGGCAGCGCGGCGGCGCTGCACAGCAGACGGTAAGTCATTCTCAAGTACTTTCGCTTGATCGTTATTCGAGTGAACGGGATCAGGCGAAAGTGGGTGGTCCCCGGGCTGGGGGGCGCAGGGCATGCCATGCGGTGAGGCGGGCAGCGACCAGTCCCGGATAGACGGCGGGTGTGAATTGCGGTGCCGCGGGCAAGGCAATGACTGGCGGAACATCCAGCGCGCCGCCCATGGCCAGGCCATAGGGGCAGGGATCGCGCGGCGTTTCCTTGCCGGGCAGGCCGGGATCGATCTCGACAAAGCTGGAGGCGCTGCCGGAACAGATCGCGACGCGGATGCCGTGCTCGTCCGCCACCGGCATATAACCGGCAGGGGTCGCCATGCGCAGCGCCAGCGTTGCCGCCAGCAACAGCATGGCAAAGGCCGGGTGGAGGCGGCGAAGCACGTTCATTCCGTTTTGCCGCTAGGCGCGTTCAGGTGCCGCGTAAACGGCCTGGATCAAATTTTCGCGATAATGGTCGGTGCCGGTTTCACAGCATCCGAGCAAACAGGAATTCCGGATCCAGGTGATCGCCGACCTTGAAGGTGATGTCGGCGACCTTGCCATAGCCATAGCGCTGGTAGAACCTGTGCGCGCCGTCGTTGTAGGCATAGACCGAGATCTGGACCTCGTCCGCACCGCGAGCGGCGAACTGCTCCTCCGCCCAGTCCATCAGGGCGCCGCCGATGCCCTTTCCGGTGGCTTCGGGCGCGGTGTAGAGCTGCTTCAGTTCCATTACTTTTTGCCCACGGGCATGTTCAGGGAAACCGCAGGTCAGGCCGATCTTGCAATAGCCCAGCAGTGTCCCGTCTTCGTCCTCGGCCAGGCGATAGACGCGGGCCGGATTGGCCAGTTCGGCGGCGATTGCCGGTTCGGAAAGGCTTTCCTCAAGGAAGCTCGAGAGGTCCTTTGCGCTGTAAAGATCGCCAAACTTGGCGACAAAGGCATCGGTTGCTAGGCGCGAAATTGCTGGAATATCAGCAGCGTTTGCTTCTCGCAGAATCACTTTGCCCCCACGCGTAACAGAGGATTTGTCCCCTTGGGTCGCTCTCTGCTATCCCCGGAGCCATGATTGCAAGCCCGCTTCGCCGGATCCTCACCGGTTTCGCATCGTTCCTGCCGTTCCTGGCAACGCCGGTGATGGCTCAAGACGCACCCGCCGCTGCGCCTGCACCAACCCCGCCGCGCTGGTCGATTGCGATCCATGGCGGCGCCGGGACGATAACCCGCGAAGCGATGACTCCGGAAAAGGAAGCCGAATATCGTGCCGCCCTGGAACGCGGACTGGCGGCGGGCATTGCCGTGCTGGAAAAGGGCGGGGCAGCGCTCGATGCGGTTGAAGCCGTCGTGGTCACGATGGAGGACGATCCCCATTTCAACGCCGGGCGCGGCGCGGTCTTTACCTGGGAGGGCAAGAACTCGCTCGACGCGGCGATCATGGACGGGCGGACCCGGATGGCCGGTGCGGTGGCCAATCTCAGCCGGACCAAGAACCCGGTCAAGCTGGCCCGCGCCGTGATGGAAAAGGGCCCTCACGTCTTCCTGATCGGCGAAGGCGCGGAGCAGTTCGCCCGCGAGCATGGCGTCGAGGAAGTCGATCCGTCGTGGTTCTTCACCCAGGAACGCTTTGACCAGCTGCAAAAGCTGAAAGAGCAGAAGCTGACGGCCTATGATGTCGACCACAAGTACGGAACGGTCGGCGCGGTGGCGGTCGACGCGCAGGGCCACCTTGCCGCAGCGACCTCGACCGGGGGACTGACCGGAAAGCGCTGGGACCGGGTCGGCGATGCGCCGGTGATCGGCGCCGGCACCTATGCCGACGACCGGGCTTGCGCCGTATCGGCGACTGGCACTGGCGAGTTCTTCATTCGCGAAGGCGTCGCGCACGAGATTTGCGCCCGCATCCGCCTGACGGGCGAAAGCGCACAGGTCGCGGCGGATACAGTCATGCTGGAAACCGGCGAAATGGGCGGCGATGGCGGGGTGATCGTGGTTTCGCCCGATGGCCAGGCAGTCTTCTCGTTCAACACGCCGGGCATGTACCGCGCGCGGGCGACCTCGGAAGGAATGAAGGAAGTGGCGATCTATCGCGACGATGGACCGGGCGGGATCGCTCCGCCCAAGGTGATCGCCGAACCTGTCGCTTCACCTCCGGCAGAGCCGAACACCGACCCCAAGCATTGAGGCTGCCTAGCCGCGCACCAATCCCTGCGGGTAGGTGCCGAGCATGCGCAGTTCCTTGCAATGGAAGGCCAGTTCTTCCAGCGCTCGGTCCACGGCCGGGTCGCCCGGTGCGCCCACGATGTCCGCATAGAACATGGTCGCGGCAAAGCTTGCGCCCTTCTGGTAGCTTTCCAGCTTGGTCATGTTGACCCCGTTCGTCGCGAAGCCGCCCATCGCCTTGTAGAGTGCGGCGGGAATGTTCTTCACTTCGAAGACGAAGGTGGTCATCGCGGTCTGGCCTTGCAGGCTCGCGGGATCGAGCGGCTTGCGCGCAAGGACGACGAAGCGGGTCATGTTGTCCGCCGCGTCCTCGACGTTTTCCGCGATGGTCTTCAGGCCATAGAGCTGGGCCGCGATCTTCGGCGCGATGGCGCAAACCGTCGGGTCGCCCAGTTCCGCGACATGGGCCGCCGCACCAGCGGTATCGGCATAGGCGAGCGGGACGATCTTGCGCTCGCGCAGGAAGAAGCGCGACTGGCCGAGTGCCTGCGGATGCGAATAGCAGCTGGCGAAAGGTCCGTCGCCCAGCGCCATCAGGTCGTGGTGGATCGACATGAAGTGCTCGCCGATGATCGACAGGCCGCTTTCCGGGAGCAGAAAGTGAATGTCGGCGACGCGGCCATGCTGCGAATTCTCGATCGGGATGATCGCGCGGTCGGCGCGGCCGTCCTTGACCGCTTCCAGCGCGTCTTCAAAGCTGAAGCACGGTAGCGGCAGTCCGTTTGCGTCCCATTCCATCGCCGCGCGGTGACCGTTGCAGCCCGGCGCGCCCTGGAACGCAATCGCGCGGGCGGGATCGGCGGCGGCGGCCTTGGCCAGTTCCTCGACACGGGCGAGGGCGGGGGCGGGATAGGAATTCATGGCTTTGCCCCTAGGCCGCGCGTCCGGCGGTTACAATTCCGAAGTTTTCATCGCGAAGATCGGGGTGTGCGGCTGATGCGCCGCCATCCGGTCGAGCAAGAGATCCAGTTCCGGCTCGGCAATGATGATCCCCTGGTGGGCGGGGCGGATGAACCCGACCTCGATCATGTGGTGATTGAAGGCGATCAGGTGGTCGAAAAAGCCCAGCGCGTTGAGCAGGCCGACCGGCTTGCTGTGATAGCCCAGCTGCGCC
>CAZNBX010000032.1:961-12803 GCA_964571305.1 uncultured Novosphingobium sp. | reverse complement strand
TGGATGCGCGCCTTTGGCGAGGCGCTGTGCGTCTATCGCCCGCCGATCGATACCAAGGCGGTCAAGCCGATGCTGGATCAGGCCGAAGGGCGTCCGCACGTGGTCCTGAACTTCATCACGCCGCACCAGAAGTGGGGCATCCACTCCACCTATACCGATAACCTGCTGATGCTGACCCTGTCGCGCGGTGGGCCGATCGTGTGGATGAGCGAGGTGGATGCCGCCAAGGCGGGGCTGGTCGATAACGACTGGGTTGAAACCTTCAACTCCAACGGTGCGCTGGTGGCCCGCGTGGTCGTCTCGCAGCGGATGAAGGAAGGCACCCTGTTCATGTACCATGCCCAGGAGAAGATCGTGAACGTTCCCGGTTCTCCGCTGACCGGACAGCGCGGGGGGATTCACAATTCCGTGACCCGCGCCATCCTGAAGCCCACCCACATGATCGGCGGCTATGTCCAGCAAGCCTATGGCTTCAACTACTATGGCACCGTCGGTTCCAACCGCGACGAATACGTGATCGTCCGCAAGCTTGAAACGGTCGACTGGCTCGAAGGGGCGCTCGGCGAAGGGGAGAACGCAGCATGAAGGTCCGCGCCCAGATCGGCAAGGTGCTGAACCTTGACAAGTGCATTGGCTGCCACACCTGCTCAGTCACCTGCAAGAACGTGTGGACCAGCCGCGACGGCATGGAATACGCCTGGTTCAACAACGTCGAGACCAAGCCCGGCATCGGCTATCCCAAGGACTGGGAGAACCAGGAACGGTGGAACGGCGGCTGGGTGCGCACGCCCAGCGGTTCGATCCGGCCGCGCATGGGCGGCAAGTGGCGGCTTTTGGCAAAGATTTTTGCCAATCCCGACCTGCCGGAAATCGACGACTACTACGAACCGTTCACCTTCGACTATTCTCACCTTCAACAGGCGGGTGAAAGCAAGGCTTTCCCGACCGCACGCCCGCGTAGCCTCGTTTCGGGCGAGCGGATGGAGAAGATCGAAGGCGGTCCCAACTGGGAGGAAATCCTGGGCGGGGAGTTCTCCAAGCGTTCGGCCGATTACAACTTCGAAGGGGTCCAGAAGGAGATTTACGGCCAGTTCGAAAACACCTTCATGATGTACCTGCCGCGTTTGTGCGAGCACTGCCTCAACCCGACCTGCGTCGCGGCCTGCCCGTCCGGCTCGATCTACAAGCGCGAGGAAGACGGCATTGTCCTGATCGACCAGGAAAAGTGCCGCGGCTGGCGCATGTGCGTATCAGGCTGCCCCTACAAGAAGATCTACTTCAACTGGAAAACCGGCAAGAGCGAGAAGTGCATCTTCTGCTATCCCCGGATCGAGGCCGGCCAGCCGACCGTGTGCAGCGAAACCTGCGTCGGGCGCATTCGCTACCTTGGCGTCATGCTCTATGATGCGGACCGCATCGAAGAGGCAGCCAGCGCCGAGGATGTCGAGGATCTGTATCAGGCCCAGCTCGACATTTTCCTTGATCCCAACGATCCGGAAGTGATCGCTCAGGCCCGCAAGGATGGCGTGCCGGAAACATGGCTTGAAGCCGCGCGGCATTCACCGGTGTGGAAAATGGCGATGGAATGGAAGGTCGCTTTCCCGCTCCATCCTGAATACCGCACCCTGCCGATGGTCTGGTACGTCCCGCCGCTTTCGCCGATCAGCGCGGCGGCCAGTGCGGGCAAGATTGCCGCCCATAATGGCATGCCTGACGTCCGCAGCTTGCGCATTCCGGTCAAGTATCTCGCCAACCTGCTGACCGCGGGCAAGGAAGCCCCGGTGGTCGAGGCGCTGGAGCGGATGCTGGCGATGCGCGGCTATATGCGCTCCAAGACCGTCAACGGCGTCGTGGCCGAGGAAATGGCCCGCGAAGTCGGTCTGACCGGCGCGCAGATCGAGGAGATGTACCACGTGATGGCAATTGCCAATTACGAGGACCGCTTCGTGATCCCGACCGGGCACCGCGAGGATGCCGAAGATATGTACGACGAACGCGGCGGCTGCGGCTTCTCGTTCGGCAATGGCTGCTCTGGCGGCAGCAGCGATGCCAACCTGTTTGGCGCACCTGCGCGCAAGAAGCTGCAAACCCCGTCGGAGGTATTCTGATGCGCCTGACCCTTCGCGTCCTGTCCGCCCTGCTGCGCTACCCAGACGAGGTGGTGCAGGCCGGGGCCGGGGAACTGTCCGTCGCGCTGGTCGAGGACGGCCTGCTTTGCGCCGAGCAGCGTGCCGCGCTGGCGCCGTTGCTGGACAAGCTGGTCAACGACGACCTGCTCGATCTGCAGGAAGCCTATGTAGCGCTGTTCGACCGGGGACGGGCGGTATCGCTCCACCTGTTCGAACACGTCCACGGCGAAAGCCGCGATCGCGGTCAGGCCATGGTTGACCTGCGCGAGCGCTATCTGGACCAGGGGCTGGAGATCGAGGCCAACGAACTGCCGGACTATCTGCCGCTGTTTCTGGAATACCTCTCGGTCCTGCCGCCAGCACAAGCGGCTGAGGAACTGGCCCAGCCGGGCGTGATCCTTTCCGCTCTTGCCGAGCGATTGGAAGAGCGCGGCACGCCCTATGCCGCGCCGCTACGGGTGTTGGCCGATCTGGCCGGGGCAGGAGGGGAAGCGTTCGAAATCGCTCCCGCCGACGACCCCGACAACCTCGCCGAACTCGACGCCGCTTGGGAAGAGGAACAGGTCCGGTTCGACACGCCGCTGGCTCCGGGGAACGACAGCTGCCCCAAGGTCGGCGCGATGCTTGACCGGATGCTTGACCCCGCCCTTCCTGCCCGTCCTTCACGGAGCCTGTGACATGGCCGACTATCTCAATCACCTGCTGTTCGGAATCTATCCTTACATCGCCCTCTCAGTCCTGGCGCTTGGCTCGATCGTCCGGTTTGATCGGGAACCCTATTCATGGCGGGCCAGTTCCAGCCAGCTGCTGCGCCGCAAGCAGCTGATCTGGGGATCGGTGCTGTTCCATGTGGGGGTGCTGATCGTTTTCTTCGGCCACCTGGTGGGCCTGCTCCTGCCGATCTGGCTGTTCGACAGTCTGCACATCAAGCATGAGTGGAAGCAGCTGCTGGCCGTTGTGGTTGGCGGCATTGCCGGGGCGTTCTCCTTCGTCGGGGCCACCATGCTGCTGCACCGCCGCTTGTTTGATGCTCGCATTCGCGAAAATTCCAGCTTTGCCGATACCGGCATCATCGCTTTGCTCTGGGCGCAGCTGGCATTGGGCCTGATGACGATCCCGGTCTCGCTCGGTCATCTCGATGGCAAGGAAATGGTCAAGTTCATGGCCTGGGCCAATGGCATCTTCACCTTTGACCAGCAGGCTTCGTCCTATCTGGTCGGCTCCAGCCCGATCTTCCGGGTCCATATCTTCATGGGCCTGACGATCTTCCTGCTGTTCCCCTTCACCCGGCTGGTTCACATGCTCTCGGCCCCGGTGCGCTACCTGTGGCGGCCCGGCTATCAGGTGGTCCGTTCGCGAAAGCTGGCATCATGATCGAGGAACCCGTCTTCATTGGCGAGCATGAGATCAGCGTTGCCGCCATCGCCGCCGAGGCACAGCATCATCCGGCCCCCAACGCCGAGGCGGCCTGGACCGCCGCGGCCCGGGCGCTGGCGGTTCGGCAACTCTTGCTGGACGAAGCCGAGCGGCTGGAAATCGCCGGGGAGGGCCTGACGGACGAGGAGGGGCGGCAACTGACCGACGACGACGCCCGGATAGAAGCATTGATCGCACGCGAAGTGCAGACGCCGGACGCGGACGAGGCCACCTGTCGCCGCTTCTATGACATGCACCCGCAGCGGTTCTGTACGCCGCCGCTGGTCGAGGCCGCGCATATCCTGATCGAAGCCGATCCGGCCGATGATCTGGCCATGGGCCTTGCCACGGGCGATGCCCGCACCCTGATCCGCCAGTTGCAGGTCGATCCAGGCCGCTTTGCCGAACTCGCCCACGCCAAATCGGCCTGTCCCTCGCGCGAGCAGGGCGGCAATCTGGGGCAGGTCCAGCCCGGCCAGATGGTCAAGCCGTTTGAGGTAGCGCTGTTAGCCATGGAGCCGGACAGCCTATGCCCCAATCCGGTGCGCACACGTTTTGGCGTCCACGTGATCCGTGCCGGCCGCCGTGCGGAAGGGCGGCAATTGCCGTTCGAGGCAGTCCATCAGGCGATTGCCGATTACCTGGAAGAAGCTAGTTATCGCCGTGCCCTGTCGCAATACATTGCGATCCTGGCGGGCCGTGCCAAAGTGACTGGAGTTGATCTGGGCGAAGTCGACGGACAACTGGTGCAATAGGATGGAACCGATGCTCCACGATGGACATGGCCGCAGGTTCGAATACCTGCGCCTGTCGCTTACCGATGTCTGCAACTTCCGCTGCAGCTATTGCCTGCCGGATGGCTATCGCAAGCAGGCCGGGATGCCAGCGAACCTGTCTGTCGAGGAGATCCGCCGGCTGGTCGCCGCCTTTTCCCGCCTGGGCCTGTGGAAGGTGCGGCTGACCGGCGGGGAACCGGCGCTGCGCCGCGAACTGCTGGATATCGCCCGGACCGTTTCGGCAGTGCCCGGCATCCATCGCCTGGCGATGACGACCAACGGCTATCACCTGGCCGAGCGGGCGCAGGACTATGCCAATGCCGGGATCAATGCGCTGAACGTCAGCGTGGACTCGCTCGATCCCGCGCGCTTTGCTAGCATTACCGGGCATGACCGGCTGGGCGAAGTGCTTGGCGGGATCGACGCTGCCCGCCGCGCCGGGATCACCGCAATCAAGCTCAACAGCGTGCTGATGCGCGGGGTCAACGATGACGAGCTGGAGGCCTTCATCGCCTTCGTTCAGGAACACGATCTGTCGCTGCGCTTCATTGAAGTGATGCGCACCAACGATAACACCGCTTTCTTCGAACGGCACCACCTGGCCGGGGCCGAGATTTCGGAGCGGTTGGAAGCGATGGGCTGGAACCGCTTGCCGCGCGAGGCGGGCGCTGGCCCCGCAGTGGAATTTGCCCAAGGCAATCGTCCTGGCAAGATCGGGATCATCGCGCCCTATTCCAAGGATTTCTGCGCCACCTGCAACCGTCTGCGGGTTTCCGCCAAAGGCAAGCTGCACCTCTGCCTGTTCGGCGACCACGGCATTGACCTGCGCTCGTTGCTGCAAGAGGATGGCCAGCACGAAATGCTCGTCCAGCGCATCCTGAAACTGATTGCGACCAAGGCTCCGTCGCATCGCCTGCACGAAGGCAACAGCGGCGGCACTCCGCATCTGGCCTCGATCGGAGGATAGCCATGGCTGTGCAATTGAACGTCGAACTGTGCGGTCGTTTCGCCGATGCTTGTGGCCGCATGGTTTCTGTCGAACTGCCGCAGGATGAAGTGCAGGTGCGGGAACTGTTCGCCGCCCTGGGCAAGGCCTATCCGCAACTGGTACTGGCGATTGCCAGCGGACGGGTGCGGGCCTGTGTCAACGAGGCGCTGGTCACAGCGGAAGCCGTGGTGCGCCCGGGCGACGAGGTTGCGCTGTTTCCCCCGGTGTCTGGCGGATGAGCATGACGGTGGAACTGGCGGCAGCTGCATTCGATCCCGCCGCGCTGCTCGCCGGGTTCAACGCGGCGCTGGACGGGGAAGGGGCGGTGGTCAGCTTCACCGGCTATGCCCGCGACAAGGCCAAGGATGGCAGCACCATCGACGCGCTGGTGCTGGAAACCTATCGCGGCATGACGCTGGCCTCGATGGAGCAGATTGCTGCCGAAGCGCACCGCCGCTTTGCCATCACCCGCAGCCAGGTCATTCATCGCAGCGGCACGATCTTGCCGGGCGAAGCAATCGTCTTTGTCGCCGCTGCATCGGCCCACCGCCGTGCTGCATTCGAAGCGGCGGATTACCTGATGGACCGGCTCAAGACCGAAGCCGTGTTCTGGAAATACGAAGTGAAAGACGGGATCAAAAGCTGGATCGAGCCGACGACTGCCGATGTCGACGATGCCAGCCGCTGGACCGCGCAATAGGACTGAACAATGCCCGGAATCGATCCGAACCTGACCTTCCACCCGCTCAACATCGCGGTCCTGACCGTGTCCGACACGCGGACCGAGGAAACCGATACGTCGGGCGCGTTGCTGGCAGAGCGGTTGACCACGGCTGGACACAAGCTAGCCGGAAAAGCGATCGTCACCGATGATGTCGAGGCGATCCGCGCGCAGATGAAGGCATGGATTGCCGATCCGGAAGTGGATATTGTGGTCAGCACCGGCGGCACCGGCTTCACCCCGCGCGACGTGACCCCCGAAGCGGTCATGCCCTTGCTGCGCCGGGTAATGGATGGCTTCAGCGTGGTGTTCCACCAAGCAAGCCTCGGCACCATCGGCATATCGACCCTGCAATCGCGCGCCTTCGCCGGGCAGGCCGAGGATACCTTCATCTTCTGCGTGCCCGGATCGACCGGGGCCTGCCGCGATGCCTGGGACCTGGTCCTGGGGCTGGAGTTCGACAGCCGCCATCGCCCCTGCTCGATTGCGGGGCAGGTCCCGCGCCTGCGGGGGGTCTGCGCATGACTGGGCTGACTCATCTCGACGCGGATGGCCGCGCCCGCATGGTCGACGTCGGCGACAAGGCCGTGACCACCCGCCAGGCCGAAGCGCGCGGCGAACTGCGCTGCTCGCCCGAAACGCTGGCTGCTGTGCGCGCCGGAACCACGCCCAAGGGCAGCGTCATTGCCACGGCGGAACTAGCCGGAGTCATGGCAGCCAAGCGCACGTCGGACCTGATCCCGCTGTGCCATCCACTCGCCCTGACCAAGGCGCTGGTCGAAGTGGCCATCGATGAAGGCCTGCCCGGCTTCACGATCCGCGCCGAGGTGCGGACCAGTGGGCAGACCGGGGTCGAAATGGAGGCACTGACGGCGGTTTCCGTAGCCGGACTCACGCTGTTCGACATGCTCAAGGCTATCGACAAGACCATGGTGATCGGCGCGATCCGGGTGACGGCAAAGTCCGGTGGCCGCTCCGGAGACTGGAGCGCGAAATGATTTCCTTTGACGAAGCGCTCGCCCTGATCGCGGCGCAGGTCGGTCCGCTTGGCACCGAGGAGGTGCCTCTGGCCCAAGCGGCCGGCCGCATCCTTGCCGCGCCGCTTCACGCCCGCACCGCCTCGCCCCGCGTGGCTGTCGCGGCGATGGATGGCTATGCGGTAATCGATGCCGCGACGCGCCCCGGCGACGTGCTGAGCGTGATCGGCGAAAGCCGTGCCGGCTGTGGTTATACTGGCGTGGTTAAGCCGGGCGAGGCCGTTCGCATCTTCACTGGCGCACCGCTGCCGCAGGGTGCCGACCGCTGCATCATGCAGGAATATGCGACGCGCGATGGTGATTCGGTCCGCTTTGCCGAAGGCTACGGCCCCGGCTGGCACGTCCGCGCCGCCGGGAGCGACTTTTCGGCTGGAGACTTGCTGCTCGATTCCGGAACCCGGCTCACCCCACGCGCAATGATTGCCGCGGCCGCCGCCGATGTGGCGAGCCTGACCCTTGCCCGGCAGCTACGCATTGCGATAATCGGCACCGGTGATGAACTCGCGCCGCCGGGCGAAGCCTATCGCCGCGAAGATGCGATCCCCGAAAGCGTGACTTTCGGCGTCTCCGCCATGGCCGAGCAGGCGGGGGCGAAGGTCATCGCGAAGACCATCGGGCTGGATGACCTGTCCGCACTGGAGGCGGCTGCTGGAAAGGCGCTGGAGCTAGCCGATCTGGTGATCGTCACTGGCGGCGCTTCGGTAGGAGAGCGGGACTTTGCCAAGCCGATGTTTGCCGCCCACGGACTGGAACTGGTGTTTGCCAAGGTGGCGATCAAACCTGGCAAGCCAGTCTGGCTGGGCCGCGCTGCGGGCAATTGGGTGCTGGGCCTGCCCGGCAATCCGACTTCGGCCATGGTCACTGCGCGGCTGTTCCTGCTTCCTGTGCTGGCGCGGCTGCAAGGGCAGACAGTTGCGGATGCTATCCGGTGGCGCAAGCTACCGCTGGCGGCACCGCTCAGTTCGACTGGCAACCGCGAAACCTTTGTCCGGGCGCGCTGGGATGAGGCGGGATTGGTTCCGCTCGGCAATCAGGATAGCGGTGCGCAGGGGCCGCTTGCCGCTGCCGACTGGTTGATCCGTTGTCCGGTTGGGCAAGCTGCGCTAGAGGAGGGTCAGGCCGTCACTGCCCTGTCGTTCTAACTCGTTGCTCTACAGCGGCCAGCGCTGCAAGATCGTTGACGTTGGCGAAGGGATCTGGCGTTTCGGTCCATTCGACCTGCACCATTCCGATTGCTTCGGCATAGCGCCATAGCGATTGCCCGCCCTCCGCGATCCAGCGTTCCAGTGGTTCCACTTCGTTACGCCACAGTGCAGCCATGGGGTGCAGCCTCTCGCCGCTGACCGGCATGGCAACGCCGTGGCCGGGCAGGGCTGCACTTAGCCGAAGGACCAAATCATCCGGTAGGAATGGCAGGTCGCAGCCGATCAGCAATGTCGCCGCGCGTCCCTGCCTTGCCCCTTCGCAAACTGCGCTGTGCAAGGCGCTGATCGGGCCGATCCCCTCCATGCTGTCGAACAGCAGCGGCAAGGCGGTGCCCCAGTCGCCATCGCCAGGGCGCACGGCCAAGGCGAGGGCATCGCTGTGTTGCCGGGCCCAGTTGCACACGCGGTCGATCAGGCGGGTGCCGCCCAGCATGCGCTCCGGCTTGTTGCCGCCGATCCGGCTGCCGCTGCCGCCAGCGGCGATCACGATCAGGGGCGGTTCAGGTGCCAAGCAGCTTGGCTCCGGCAATGACCAGCACCAGCGCGAGCAGGCGGATCAGCGCGGTGCGCGGCAGGCGGGTTGCGCTAAGAGCGCTGCCCAGCAGGCCGCCGACAATAACCGCGCCAACATACCACGGCGTTTCTGCGGGCAGGGCGTCCAGTTTGGCGCCCTGACCCAGCAAGCCTGCCGCGCTGTTGCAGAAGATGAAGGCGGCGCTGATCCCGGCAACGGTCCGCGCTTCGGCCCAGCGCATCAGGATCAGCAGCGGGCTGAGGAAAATGCCGCCGCCCGTTCCTGTAAGCCCGGCAATCAGGCCCAGTGCGCCGCCCGTGGGCAGGGCGACTAGTGGGCGCGGTGGTTGCCGTTCTGCCCCGGCAAGCTGAGGGCGGAACACTAGCGTGGCCGCCGAAGCGATCAGCACAATCCCAAGCAGCACCCGGTGCCAGCTCCCCCCAAGATCGACCAACCCACCAACAAAGGCCATCGGGATCGCCGCTCCGCCGAACAGCAGGAACAGGCGCAGATCGAAGGCTCCGGCGCGGCGGAACTGGATGAAGGCAATGGCTGAAACGAACAGGTTCAGCACCAGCGCCAGCGGGCGCATCTGTTCCGGCGCAAACCCGGTCAGCGCCATCAGCGCCAGATAGGCGGAAGCGCCACCATGCCCAACGGCCGCATAGAGAGTGGCCGCAGCGAATAGCAGTAGAGAAAATAGAACAGGATCGAACATGGTAGTAGCTTTGAGTGCTGCCCACATCGGGGTCAAGCAAGGATCAGCCGTCATATCGCACAGCCGATTCATATCGGCGGTTATGGGCTACTTCATAGGCAAGGCACAATTGCCTTGCCATAAAATATTGAAAATCATTTGTTTTTGGCGGAGCGGGAGGGATTCGAACCCTCGATACGCTTTTGACGTATACTCACTTTCCAGGCGAGCGCCTTCGACCACTCGGCCACCGCTCCGCGTGCACTGGAAGAGCGCGCCCTAGCGCCCGGCGGGCAATCGCGCAAGCGTTGCGGGCAAGGGCATGGGTGCTATGTTGCGTGCCATGACACGCGTTTTTGGATTTTCCCCTTCGCTGCTGGAAATCGAAACCCTGGCGCGGGCCGCGCTGGAGCGGCTGCCAGAGCCATTTGCGGTCCATCTGGAAGGAGTGCGGCTGGTGGTGGAAGACTTCGCCGATGCGGAAACCCTTGCCGACCTGGGCATGGCCGATCCGTTCGAACTGACCGGGCTCTATGAAGGCGTGCCGGTTGGGGAGAAGCACAATGCATCGGGCACCATGCCCGATCGCATCCGCCTGTTCCGCTCACCCATTCTCGACGAGTGGATCGCGCGGGGTGACGAAACGCTGGAGCATCTGGTCGCCCATGTGGTGATCCACGAGGTTGGCCACCATTTCGGACTGTCCGATGCGGATATCGATGCGCTGGAAGCGGACGGCTGAGACCGGTTTGACATTGGGAGCCGGGATGGCACTGTGCGCCCCCATGAAAAGGCTTCTTCCCGTCGCGGCGCTGACCGTGCTGCTCGCCCTGCAAACCGCACCCTTAGATGCCCAGGCTTCGGCCAGGCAGGTGGCCGGAAAGACCAGCCCCTCGCCGCTCGCTCCGAGCGAAATCGTTGCCAATGCTCCGCAAGCGGACTGGGTGCGGATCGCGCCGTCCGACCTGCTGGTTATGGACCTGGCACCTGATGCCGCAGGCACGGCGCGGCGGGTGGTGATCCAGTTGATGCCGGCGCCGTTCAGCCAGGGCTGGGTCGGCAATATCCGTAAGCTCGCTGCAGCGCGGTTCTGGGACGGCCTGTCAATCAACCGGGTGCAGGACAATTACGTCGTGCAGTGGGGCGACGGCGATGCCGAGGATGCGGCCAAGGCGCGTGCGCTGCCAGCTGGCCTCAGGACCATGACCGAGAGCGAATATGTCGCGCCGGTTACTGGCCGGATCGCGCCTTCTGCCGCAGCCGGGCGAGATGCCTATGCGCCGAACGTGGCGGTGAAGGGCGGCTGGCCGATCGGTTTCGATGGCAAGGCGCAATGGCCGGTCCATTGCTATGGCATGGTCGGTGTGGGCCGGGACCTTTCGCCTAACACTGGCACGGGCGCAGAGCTTTACGTCGTGGTCGGCCATGCGCCGCGCCATTTGGACCGCAACATTGCGCTGGTTGGCCGGGTGGTCGAGGGGATCGAGCACCTTTCCAGCCTGCCGCGCGGCACGGCCGGGCTGGGCTTCTATGACAAGCCCGAACAGCGCACCGGTATACGCGCGATCCGTCTCGGCAATGAAGTGCCGGACCTTCCGCCCTACGAATATCTCTCAAGTGAGAGCGGAAGCTTTGCCCGCTATGCCGAAGCGCGGGCCAACCGCCGCGATGCGTTCTTCATCCGGCCGGCTGGCGGCGCCGACATTTGCAATACCACGGTGCCGGTGCGGCGGGCCAAGTGACCGAACAGCTAGACCATACCGGGACGCTGTGGCGCTGGAGCGGCGGTAATGGCGGTTCGTGGCATTTCCTGACAGTCGATGGCGCTGCGGGGGAGGCCTTGTCCGGCACAGCACTGATGCGACGGATGGAACGGACCATCGGCGGGTTTGGCTCGCTCAAGGTAACGGCGCGGATTGGCGACACGACTTTTCGCACCTCGCTGTTTCCGAGCAAGGAAATGGGCTGGCTGCTTCCGGTCAAGGCCAGCGTGCGCCGGGCCGAGGGGATTGGCGAAGGCGACCAAGTTGCGGTGACGCTGGAAGTCTAGATTCGCTGAGCCTCGGCCACCGCGTCGCTGGCGCGCAGGGCGGAGACGATCCGGGTCAGGTGGGCGAGGTCGGTCACTTCGAGATCGACTTCGTAATTGCCGAAAAGTTCGTCACGTCCGGTCATCGCCAGTTGCACGATGTTGGCGCGATTGCCCGCGAAGATGCCGGTTGCTTCGGCGAGGGTGCCGGGGCGGTTGTAGAGCACCAGGCGCAGGCGGCCCACGGCCCCGGCGCTGCGATCGCCCCATGACAGGTCGAGCCAGTCGGAATCGACGCGGCTCGCCAGGGTGAGGCAGTCGATGCCGTGG
>CAZNBX010000032.1:0-951 GCA_964571305.1 uncultured Novosphingobium sp. | reverse complement strand
GACGATCCGGTCGCCCGGGACCGGGTGGCAGCACTCGGCGAGATGGAATGCCATGCCCGCGGTCAGCCCGCGGATCGAGATTACGTGATCCTGCTTGGGCCAGCTTTCCGGCTCGGGCAGGCCGGCGGTCGAGCCGGGGACCAGCGCCTCCATCACCACGCGGTCTTCCAGCTTGGCCGTGCCGATCTGCGCCATCAGCTCTTCCTCATTGGCGAGGCCAAGACGTTTCACCGCGTCCTTGATCGCCTTCTTGCCAATCTTGCTCGGCAAGCGTTCGGCGATCTGTTCGAACAGCTTGCGCCCGATCGCGGCGACTTCGGCGCGCTCCTTGGCACGGACCGCGCGGCGGATTGCGGCGCGAGCCTTGCCGGTGACGACAAAACCAAGCCATGACAGCTGCGGCGAAGCGCTCTTGCTTTTGATAATTTCGACCACGTCGCCGTTGTTGAGCGGGGTGCGCAGCGGCATGTGGCGGCCGTTGATCTTCGCGCCAACGGCGAAGTTGCCAAGGTCCGAGTGGACCGAATAGGCCAGGTCGACCGGGGTCGAGCCCTTGGGCAACTGGTGCAGCGCGCCCTTCGGCGTGAAGGCGAAGATGCGGTCCTGATAGATCGCCAACTTGGTATGCTCGAGCAGTTCCTCGGCGTCATGGCTGGCATCGACAATCTCGATCAGATCACGCAGCCAGCCGACCTGGCCGTCAGGCGCCTCGCCCTCGCGCGTGCGCAGCGTGACGGGCGTCGGCAGCGTGTCCGAGAGGCTGATCTCGCCCTCCGCGGGCTGTTCGACGCGGATGATCAGCGCGGTGATGTTGTCTTCACCGCCGTGCTCGTTCGCGAGCGCGACGAGGCGGCGGCAGGCGACCTCCAGATCCGGCGTGCTGCTCACGACCTCGAGGATCTCCCGATCTTCCACCATGCCGGACAGGCCGTCCGAGCAGAGCACGTAACA
>CAZNBX010000031.1:10575-12862 GCA_964571305.1 uncultured Novosphingobium sp. | reverse complement strand
CCGATGCCACCCGCCGCAACCTGACCGGCGCGGTCACCAAGATGCTGGAAGAAGCCGGCCTGCGCGTCGTCGCCAGCAAGCGCATCCACATGAGCCGCGAACAGGCCGAAGGCTTTTACGCGGTGCACTCGGAACGCCCCTTCTTCGGCGAACTGTGCGATTTCATGATGAGCGAACCGGTTGTCGTCCAGGTTCTCGAAGGTGAAGACGCCGTTGCCCGCAACCGCGAAGTGATGGGCGCGACCAACCCGGCCGACGCCGCTGAAGGCACCATCCGCAAGACCTATGCCCTGTCGATCGGTGAAAACACCGTCCATGGTTCGGACAGCGAAGCAAACGCCGCGATCGACATCGCGTTCTTCTTCAAGCCGGAAGAAATCGTCGGCTGATCCATCTGCCAGTCGATGCCGAAAAGAGGCCGTCACCTGCGTGGCGGCCTTTTTTCTTGGCGATTTGACCAAGCGCAACGCCGGGGCGCTGCCATGCGCCGAATATGCCTCTCAAGCTTTCGAAGAAGAGAGGAGTTTCGATGTCGCATACCCCGCATGAGCTGGCCGCTGAGTTTCCCAACGACCACGCGCTGCTGCACGAACTGAAGATGACCGACCGTCACTTTGTCACGCTTTCCGAGCGTTATCACGAAGTGAATGGCGAACTTCACCGGATCGAAGCACAGATCGAAACGCCATCCGACGAATATACCGAGACGCTCAAGAAGACGCGCCTCGCTCTGATTGATGAGATTGCAGGCATTCTGGCCAAGGCCAAGACAACCGCCTGATTGTTGCTGCCAATGAAGAAAGGGCCGCTGGATCGCTCCGGCGGCCCTTTTCCTTTGCCGGAATGATGCCTATCCTCTGACCAAAGAGGAGAGCATCGACATGAAAGGCATGGGCGGAGAGGGCGAAGACTGCCCGTTCGCATTCAATTTCGATCCCGCCACCTTCAAGGTCGGCGACACGGTCAGCTACCGCGTCACCACCATGGACGACTGGCCGTTTGTCGGCACCTTGCTGGAAGTGCATGAAGACCACGTGGTGATCAGCCCAGGGCCAACCGAACCCGGCGCCCGCCAGCGCGGCACGCGCGAGGCGCGGCCCGCGGTGGAAGGCGGCGAGATTGGTTGAACAGCCTTACGACTAGTTTGAAACCAGCCGCGCCAGGCAGCGCGAGTAGAGCTGGTGCTCGGCAATCAGCACCCGCGCGGCAAGGCTGTCGGCAGTGTCGCCGGGCACGATGGCAACAGGCGTCTGGCCCAGGATCGGACCATCGTCGAGTTCCGCAGTGACCAGATGAACCGTGCAGCCTCCGTAGCTGTCGCCCGCTTCCAGAGCGCGGTCGTGGGTGTGCAGGCCCTTGTACTTGGGCAGCAATGACGGGTGGATGTTGACCATCCGGCCTTGCCAGCCGCCCACGAACTCCGGCGTCAAAATCCGCATGTAACCGGCCAGCGCGACATATTCCGCGCCGCTGGCCCGGATTGCCGCGTCCATTGCCATGTCGTGATCGAGCCGGGCCATGCCCTTGTGCGGTAGCGCAAAGGTCGGCACGTCTTCCGCCTCGGCCAGTTTCAGGCCGCCGGCGTCGGGATTGTTCGAGGCGACCAGCACGATCTGGTACGGGCAGTCCGCCGCGCGGCTGGCATAGAGCAGCGCGGCCATGTTGGTGCCGCTACCGGAAATCAGGACAGCAACCCTTGCGCGTTCGGGGGCCCGTTCAGGCAAGGTGGCTGGCCTCCCAGCTTTCGCGGGCCGACCATACTTCCGCCGCGCCCTGCACGGTGCAGCCGCGCGGACCCGGCTCGACCGCGCCAATCACGTGGACGGTTTCACCCGCAGCGGTCAGGTCGGCCTGAACGCCAGCGGCTTCGTCGGCGCTGACCGCCAGGACCATACCGATCCCGCAGTTGCAGCTGCGGGCCATTTCCGCCGGTTCGCTATTCCCCTCGGCTTGAAGGCAGTCCCTCAAGCGCGTCTGGGATCTAACAGGGCCGGGCGGTCCAGCTTCCAGTCCTTGTCGGCGGCCAGACGGCGCACCAGCGAATAGCCATTGGAATGGACGCCCGAGCTGGCGAGACCCAGCAGGACGTCGCCCGAGGCAACCTTGTCCCCGACCAGCTGCTCGCCGCGCTCAACCGCGCCGACGCAGAAGCCCGCGAGATCATAGTCGCCCGCGGCATACATCCCCGGCATTTCCGCCGTTTCGCCGCCGATCAGCGCGCATCCGGCCAGCTTGCAGCCATCGGCGATCCCGGCGACGACGCGCTCGGCAATGCCGTTTTCGAGCT
>CAZNBX010000031.1:300-10565 GCA_964571305.1 uncultured Novosphingobium sp. | reverse complement strand
CCCGTGGCGAAATAGTCGAGGAACAGCAGCGGCTCCGCGCCCTGGACGATCAGGTCGTTGACGCACATCGCGACCAGGTCGATCCCGATGCGGTCGTGGCGGTCATGGTCGATCGCCAGCTTGACCTTTGTCCCGACCCCATCATTGGCCGCGACCAGCAGCGGATCGGAATAGCCCGCCGCCTTGAGGTCGAAGAACCCGCCAAAGCCCCCCAGTTCCGGATCGGCACCCGGGCGCGCGGTGGCGCGGGCCAGCGGGGCAACCGCCTTCACCAAGGCATTTCCGGCGGCGATTGACACGCCAGCCTGCTCGTAGCTGTAAGACTTTTCAGACATCACGAGCCGCCTAACGCTTTCCTGCTTGGATTTCCATGAGTGATTGGGCAAAAGGCGCGTGGTTTTCCCCGATGGCTGTCGTTTTGTCCTCCTTCCTGCCGCGCTTCAACCGCCTTGGCCCCGCCGCAACGCTGTTTAGCGGTGCCGGGATCGCCTTTGCGCTCGCGCTGGGGGCTTTCGGAGTGGAGCGGTTGATCGCCCAGATCGAGGCGGATCGCGGGATCATTCCTGTGGCCAGCACTTCGGACATCGAGATCACCGGGATCGAGGTTAACACCACCGGCAACAATGCCGAGGAAGCCCGCCTGAACGGCTGGCAAGAGGCCGCGCGCAAGGCCTGGACCAAGGCTGGCGGTCCTGCCGTGGCCGATGGCCAGCTGCAATCCATGGTCGCCGCCGTGGTGATCGAGCGGGAACAGGTTGGCCCACGCCGTTACATCGCCACGCTGACCGTGGTGTTCGACCGCGCCCGCGCCGGCCAGTTCATCGGCGGGGCAGAGGGGCAGAGCGGCATTCCCCGCTCCGCGCCCCTGCTGATCGTGCCGGTGCTCTATTCCGGCGGGGTGGCCCAGGTTTACGAGATCAAAGGCCCGTGGCAGCGCGCTTGGGCCGAATTCCGCGTCGGTCCCAGTCCGGTCGATTATGTCCGCCCGGTCGGCTCTGGTGGCGATTCGCTGCTGATTACTTCCGGGCAACCGGGACGGCGCAGTCGCGCCTGGTGGCGCAACCTCCTGGACCAGTACGGCGCGGCCGACGTGATCATGCCCGAGGCGCGGCTCGAACGGCAGTGGCCGGGCGGCCCGGTCCACGGTACCTTCACCGCGCGCTATGGCCCGGACAACAGGTTCCTCGAAAGCTTCACCCTGACCGCCAACGACGAGGCGAGCCTGCCCAAGATGCTGGCCGACGCGGTGGTGCGAATGGACCAGGTCTATGCCCGGGCACTGGCCGAAGGGCGGTTGAAGCCCGATGCAACGCTGAATATGAGCCAGGGGATCGACCCGGGTCTCGCCGCGCTCATTGCCGCAGGACAGCAGCAGACCGTAGCGCCCGATGCGGCCGCGACCGCTACGCCGACCGCCGCACCGACCGTGGCGCCGGTCGAAACGCGTGTATTTACCGTCCAGTTCGCTTCGCCGGATACTGCCGCAGTCGATGCAGCGCTTGGTGCCGTGCGGGGCTCGCCCGGGGTCAAGGGCGCTGCCACCACCAGCCTTGCCATGGGCGGCACCTCGGTCATGCGCGTGACGATCGAAGGTGATCTGAATGGGCTGGCCGATGCGCTGCGAGCGCGCGGTTATCGCGTCACGGTTGGCACAAACGCGCTGTCGATCCGCCGATAGGGATGAGCCAGATCGTTCTACCGCTGCACGTCGGCACTGGCGCGCCCAGCCGGATCGTCGTCGGCAGTGCCAACCGCGCGGCCATCGACGCGCTGGGTGCGGCTGAAACTTGGCCATTTCGCACCGCGATCCTGTTCGGTCCGCCGCGCTCGGGCAAGTCGTTGATCGCGCGCTGGTTTGCTGAAAACGGCGCCGGCGAGGTGGTCGACGATGCCGCGCAGATGGACGAAACCGCGCTGTTCCACCGCTGGAACCGGGCACAGGAAAGTGGCACGCCGCTGCTGCTGACTGTCACCAGCGCGCAAGGCGAATGGCCGATTGCATTGCCTGACCTTGCCTCGCGCATGGGCGCGGCCCTGCATCTTCAGATCGGCACGCCGGATGACGAGATGCTGGGCGAATTGATCCTGCTCCATGCCGAGCAGCGCGGCTTGGCCCTTGGTCCGGATGCCGCCGCCTACCTTGTTCCCCGGACCGAACGTTCCCATATCGGGGTCGAGCGGCTAGTGGCGGCGATTGACCGGATCAGTCTGGAGCGAAAGGCGCCGCCAACCCAGGGAATCTGGCGCGACGCGCTCGACGAAGTGCTGGGACCCGGCGAGCCGCGCTTGCTTTAGGGGTCCGTTTGGGGGACAATGCCGACCATGCTGGAAGACCTGACCCGCTATCTGGACTCGGTGGTCGCCCGCGATCCCAGCCCGCGCTCGCGCTGGGAAGTGCTGATGTATCCCGGCGTTTGGGCCTTGGGCCTGCACCGCGTTGCGCACTGGCTGTTCGAAGCACAGCTGTTCTTCCTCGCCCGGCTGGTCAACACCTTCAGCCGTTTCATGACCGCGATCGACATCCACCCGGGGGCGAAGATCGGGCGTAATTTCTTCATCGATCACGGCTTTGTCGTGATCGGCGAAACGGCCGAGATTGGCGACAATGTCACCATGTACCAAGGTAGCACCCTGGGCGGGACCAATCCGACCAACGGGCAGGGCGGAAAGCGCCACCCGACCATTGGCGACAATGTCATCATCAGCCTCGGCGCGGCGATCCTTGGGCCGATTTACGTGGGTGCGGGTGCCCGGATTGGCGCCAATGCGGTGGTGACCAAGGACGTGGCCGAAGGCGCGACCATGGTCGGCATCCCGGCCAAGCCCACCCTGGTCGAGGTAAAGCCCGAAACGCAGAACTTCGTGCCCTATGGCACCCCGTGCAGCGAACGGTTCGACCCAGCGACCCAGCGGCTTGAAATCCTCCAGTGCGAGATGCAGGTCCTGCAGAAGCGCCTGGCCGAACTGTTGGAAGAGCGCGAGGCTGAAAAGGCGGCGCGCCAGGGCAAGACTGCTTGAGCGGAACGGTTACCCCCTTTCCCGTCCACGCGGTCAGGCCCGCGCAAGTCGGGTTCACCCGCGAAGAACTGCAACGCATCCTCGATCTCTATGGTCGCATGGTTTCGGCCGGGGAATGGCGCGACTATGCGATGGATTTTGACCGCGACGCGGCTGTCTTCTCCGCCTTCCGCCGCGCCGCCGAACGCCCCATTGCCCGGATCGAGAAGCGCCCGGCGCTGCGCAGCAAGCAAGGCATGTGGGCCTTGGTGGGCGAGGCCGGGCAAGTGCTGAAACGCGGACACGAGCTACCCGGCGTGCTCTCGCCACTGGAACGGAAGCTGCTCAAGATCGTGGATTAAAGCGGCGGGATAGGCGCTACTTGGCCAGCGCCTTGGCTGCCTCAAGATGCTTTTTCAACGTCGGCAGGGTCTGGCGGGCAAAGTCGGCAACGTCGCGCGCTTCGGTGTCCTTTGCCGCAAGTTCGAACTTCGTGATCGTCTTCTGGTGCTCGTCGACCATGAAGCGGGCAAATTCCTTGTCGAAATCGGCGCCGGCTAGGCCTTCCAGCTTGGCATATTCGGCCTCAGCCTCGGGCTTGGTCGAATTGGTTTGCGACAGGCCCGCCGCCGTCGCCAGGGTCAGCGCGTCGGCTCCGGCCTTGCCATGGTCCTTGACCAGCATGTTGCCAAAATCCTTCACCGCCTTGCTCGATCCCTTGTCGGCGGCGAGGCGGCCCAGCTTCATTTCGCTGTTGTTGCCCTTGATTGCATCGAGCAGGAACATCTGCGCCGCGCTGCCCGCAGTCTCGGAGCCGCTGGCCATGCCAGCCTCCGTCGCCGGGCTGGCGTACATGTCGCTGGCGGCAGAGGTCGCCCCGCCGGTGGCTTGGTCATCCGCATCCTTGGAGCAGGCAGCAATGCCCAGGCTGAGTGCGGAGGACAGGGCAAGGACAAGGGCAGGGCGGTAATTCATGACGCGGAACTCCTGGCTGTTCCGCCCACAACCCACGGCAATCGTTCCCGATTGCGCCGAGGTGCCTTCGCCAGCGATATGACGGATAATCGGTCCCATTGTGGGACCCTTGGCTGGGGCGGCAGGATTCGAACCTGCGAATGCCGGTACCAAAAACCGGTGCCTTACCACTTGGCGACGCCCCAGCGGGAGCGCGGCCTATAGAAAGGCCGCGCGGGGTTGGGAAGGGGTAATGTTATGCCGGATCGTCGTTTTGGACCTTGTCAAAGTCGGCGGCGGAGTGGCGTTCGGGGAGCTTGGCCGTATTGACCACGCGGCCGCGCTGGACGGCTGGGCGGGCCTTGATCTCGTCAACCCAGCGGCCGACGGCTTCGTACTGGTCCAGCTGCAGGAATTCGCGGGTGTTGCCATAGGCATTGCCGGCATAGAGGTTACCCAGCCACGGGAAGGCGGCCATGTCTGCGATGGTATAGTCGTCTCCGCCAAGGAAGCGGGCTTCCTTCAGCCGGTTGTTGGCCACATCGAACAGGCGCTTGGTTTCCATCGCATAGCGGTTGATCGCATATTCGATCTTCACCGGGGCATAGTGGTAGAAGTGGCCATAGCCGCCGCCGATGAACGGCGCGCTGCCCATTTGCCACATCAGCCAGGATAGCACTTCGGCGCGGGTCGCATCGTCCTGCGGAATAAAGGCGTCGAACTTGTCGGCCAGGTGCAGCAGCATGGCGCCGCTTTCAAACAGGCGGATCGGCTTTGGCCCGCTGCGGTCGAGCATGGCCGGGATCTTGCTGTTGGGATTGAGCGCGACAAAGCCCGACCCGAACTGGTCGCCCTGGCCAATGTTGATCATCCACGCGTCGTATTCGGCGCCCTTGTGTCCGGCCTCGAGCAGCTCTTCGAGCATGATCGTGACCTTTTGCCCGTTGGGCGTGCCGAGCGAATAGAGCTGGAACGGATGCTCCCCCACGGGCAGCTCCTTGTCCTGCTGGGCGCCGGCAGTCGGGCGGTTGATGCTGGCAAAGGGGCCGCCATTGCCCGGGTCCCAGGTCCAGACTGCGGGCGGGGTATATTCGGCATCGGCCATGGCATCGTCCTTCGTGAATGGGTCTTGCTCCATGAATGCGGGCTGAGCCCGACCTGCGCAAGAGGGCAAAACGGGCAGGGAGGCGATTGCCTTTGGCCGCAGAACGATTAGGGCAATGGCCATGTCTACACGCCAGCTAGCCGCCGCGGCCCTTGCCGCGCTTTCCTTTGCCGCGCCCGCCATGGCGCAGGATCCCATCAGCGAGAGCGGACTGGTCGACACCGTCCGCACCATGACCGACGACTGGTTCCAGGGGCGCGCGCCCGGAACGGTCGGGGAAGAGCGCACCGTCGGTTACCTGATCGGCCGCTTCCAGGCGCTGGGGTTGGAGCCGGGCGGCCCGGACGGACAGTGGATCCAGAAGGTGCCGCTGCTGCACACCCGGCTCGGCACGCCGCAGCAGCTGGAGCTGGCGACCCCGCAGGGCGCAATGCCGCTCAAGCTCGGCACGGACGTCTATCTTTCCACCCTGCGCAACGAAGCCGTGGCCAAGGTCGCCGCCGCGCCGCTGGTCTTCGTCGGCTATGGCGTGACCGCGCCGGAGCGCAAGTGGGACGACTTCAAGGGCCAGGACCTGAAAGGCAAGGTCGCGGTCTTCCTGATCAACGACCCGGATTTCGAAGCCACGAAGGCCGAGCCAGTCGCCGGCAAGTTCGGCGGCAAGACCATGACCTATTATGGCCGCTGGACCTACAAGTTCGAGGAAGCGGCCCGGCGCGGCGCGGTGGCGGCGCTGATCGTCCACGATGCGGCGGGTGTGGGCTATGGCTGGAACGTCATCACCAGCCCGGGCGGCGAGAATTACGGCCTGGTGCGCAAGGACGGCAGCCAGACCAGCCTGGCCTTGCAGGGCTGGCTCAGCCACGAACAGAGCGACCGCCTGTTCGCCAGCGCCGGGCTTGACCTGGCGAAGCTGCGCGTCGCGGCGCGTTCAAGCAAGTTCAAGCCGGTCGAGCTGAAGGGCATCACCCTCTCGGCCGCGATCCCGAGCAAGAGCGAAGTCATTACCAGCCACAACGTGCTGGCGAAGCTGCCGGGCACGCAGCATCCTGACGAGGTCGTGATGTTTGGCGCGCACTGGGACGCCTACGGCGAGGGCAAGCCCGACGCCCAGGGCCGTATCTACCGTGCCGGGGCCAATGACGACGCGCTGGGCATTGCCGCGCTGCTGGAAATCGCCCGGCAGATGAAGGCTGGACCGGCGCCGCAGCGCAGCGTGGTCTTTGGCGCCTGGACCGCCGAAGAGCGCGGCCTGCTCGGTTCCGAGGCCTATGCGGTCGATCCGGTCTATCCAATGGCCAAGACTGTCGCCAACCTGACCGTCGACGTGCTGCAAACCGCAGGCAAGGCGCGCGACGTCGTGCTGGTCGGCAAGGGCCAGTCGAGCATGGAAGACGAGCTTTCCGCCTTCGCCGCAAAGCAGGGCCGCACGGTCACCCCGGAAAACCTGCCGGAACGCGGGCTGTTCTACCGCGCTGACCACTTCTCTTTCGCCAAGCGCGGCGTGCCGGTGCTGCTGATGATGAGCCTGGCCGGTGCGTCTGACCTGGTCGAAGGCGGCCGCGCTGGCGGTCAGGCATGGATCGATGACTATACCGGGCGCTGCTATCACCAGGCCTGCGACGCCTGGGACAAGAGCTGGAACCTGGGGGGCGCGATTCAGGACATCGAACTGTTGCGCGACATCGGCTGGGACCTCGCCAATTCAAACCGCTGGCCGGTGTGGAAGCCCGCCAGCGAATTTGCTGCTGCGCGCGGCAAGGTCGGCCAATAGAGCCAACTTTTAATCCAGGTTAAGACAGGTACTGCCCCTTCTGCCATCTGCCGCAGAGGGGGCGTGCGCCTTATCTGCGCCTCATGCACGATCTCGCGTCTTCTGCGCGATTCACCAGTCATTCGTTTGAATCGCCCGCCGCCCTGGTTTCGACACTTGCCGAGCGCCAGACCGTCCTTGTGACGGGCGGGACTGGGTTTGTCGGCAGCCGCCTGGTGGAAGCTTTGCTGGACGCAGGTCACAACGCAATTGTCCTGTCGCGCAAGCCGGGCAGGGCACAGGTTCCGGGCAAGGCCTGGACGGTCGGAACCCTCGACGCGATCCCGGGCGACACGCGGATCGACGTAATCGTGAACCTTGCCGGTGAACCGATCTCCAACGGCCTGTGGACCACGGCCAAGCGCAAGCGGATCATCGAGTCGCGAACCCGGATGATCGACGGCTGCCTCAAGCTGACCCAGCGACTGGTGCGCCGTCCGCAAGTTTTTATCACCGCCAGTGCGATCGGCTGGTACGGCATTCGCGGCGACGAACCGCTCGACGAAACGAGCGACGGCACCGCCTGCTTCTCACGCGAGGTGTGCGAAAAGATAGAACGAGCCGCCAAGAAGGTTGAGGCAAGCGGGCTGCGCACGGTCATGCTCCGCATCGGGCTGGTGCTTGACCGCGCGGGCGGGATGCTGGGCCGCATGCTCACGCCGTTCCGGCTTGGGCTGGGCGGACCGTTTGGCAATGGGCAGCACTGGATGAGCTGGGTCCACCGCGACGATCTGGTCCGCCTGATCGCCCACTGCGCGGCCAATCCTGAGGTTAGCGGCCCGGTCAACGGCACTGCGCCAGAGCCGGTGCGCAACCGCGACTTTACCCGCGCGCTGGGCAAGGCGCTGCGCCGTCCCGCAGTGATCCCGGTTCCAGCCCTGCCGCTCAAACTGGCGCTCGGCCAATTTGCCGAAGAGCTGCTGCTCGGCGGCCAGCGGGTCCATCCGGTCAAGGCGCAGGCCAGCGGCTTTGCCTTCCGCTATCCCGAACTCGACGGAGCGTTCAGCGCAATCTTGTCACGGCGTTGAGTGGCGGAATAGAGCGGGCTCGCGCTGCGCTTATCCGATGCGGTGAACCCAGCCGTGCTTGTCCGCCTCTTCGCCGCGCTGGATCGCCGTGAGGCGGGCCTTGAGCTTGCCGGTCAATTGGCCGGGGCCGCCCGAACCGATGGTGAATTCACCGTCCTTGCCGGCAACCTTGCCGACCGGGGTGACCACGGCCGCCGTGCCGCAGGCAAAGGCTTCGAGCAGCTGGCCCGAGGCGGCATCGGCGCGCCACTGGTCGAGGCTGTAACGTTCCTCGCGCACAGTGATCCCTTCCTCGCGGGCAAGCTGGATCAGGCTGTCGCGGGTGATCCCAGGCAGGATCGTGCCGGTCAGCGCCGGGGTGGACAGGCTGCCGTCGGCAAAGGCGAAGAACAGGTTCATGCCGCCCAGTTCCTCGATCCAGCGGTGTTCGGCCGCGTCGAGGAACAGGACTTGGTCGTGGCCCTTGGCAAAGGCTTCTGCCGTCGGGACCAGGCTGGCCGCATAGTTGCCGCCGCACTTAGCCGCGCCGGTGCCGCCTGGGGCAGCGCGGGTATAGTCGGAAACCCAGATCGACACTGCCGGAGCGCCGGACTTGAAATAGTTTCCGGCCGGGCTGGCGATGACGATGAACTTGTAGGCCTTGGCCGGACGCACGCCGAGGAAGGCCTCGGTCGCGATCATGAGGGGGCGCAGGTAAAGTGAGCCGCCTTCAACCGTGGGGAACCACGCCATGTCGGCGCGGACCAGTTCCTCGATCGCGCTGACGAACATTTCCTCGGGCAGTTCGGGCATGGCGAGGCGGCGGGCCGAGGCGTTGAAGCGCGCGGCATTGGCCTGCGGGCGGAACAGCGCCATCGAGCCATCGTGGTGGCGATAGGCCTTCAGTCCTTCAAAGATTTCCTGCGCATAGTGCAGCACCGATGCGGCCGGATCGAGCGGGATCGGGCCATAGGGCGCGACAGTCGGATTGTGCCAGCCGGCCTCCTCGCTCCAGTCGATCGTCACCATGTGATCGGTAAAGCGGCTACCAAAGCCTGGGTTCGCCACCACCTCTGCCCGCACCGCATCGGCCACCGGGGAAGGGTGGGGCAGGTGCGTGAACTGGGTCCGGGATTCGGCGATTGTCGCCATGAGCTTTGATCCTTCTGCTTTGACGCGGGCGATCTGAACGAAAATTACTCTGTGCGCAAGCGGTGAGTAATAAATGGAAAGGGGATATTGCACTTTCCTGCATAGCCCGGATTTCGGACGAGGCCAAGGCGGCAGCGATGGCGCAAAGGACGGGAAAGCCGGAAATGAGAAGGCCCGCCCTGGCTAAGCCAGAAGCGGGCCTTCGCATGGTCAGCGGCCGGAAGTGCCGCTCACGAAGCCTTTATCGCGAAATCGAAACTCAGCGATAATGCTCCATAACGCGGATCACCGACCTCCCTGCTGAACCATGAGACATCGGTCACCTCCTTTCGCGCTGTTGAGCCAAAACGCTTCCGGCTGGAAGCTGGGGCCGACCCGCCGGAAGGCGTGCCGTCCTTGTCCCTAGGTGTGAATCATTCGCGCCAAATCAACAAGTGCGGCGGAGATTTTTTTCGCTTTGGGAATCGGCCAGTTTTCGACTGCCGGAAAAGTTGTCCACAGCCGGTGAAACCGCCGAGGCTCTAGCGGCAATCCTCGACCACGCGGCTGATCTCGGGCCACGACGGCAGGTAAAGCGTGTCCTGCCCCGCAGCTTCCAGCGCAAAGCGCCCGCGCGAGAAGGCGATGGCGTCGAGCAGCTTGTCCGCGGCGGAAATCGACACGACCAGCCAGCCATTCGCTGGGAAAGCCGGATCGCTGAGCAAGGGGCGCCGTGTCGAGGTCGTCACAACGGTCAGCGGCATGGCGGTGGCGGCTGCTCCGCTGCGCGACAGGAGGACGCGGCCGCGCGGGCTCTCGCAGCTGAGTGTCACCAGCGCAGCACCGTTTGCGCCAGTGTATGTCGCGGTCGAGCGTCCGCCGACCATGCCCCATGACCAGTTGCCCGCGGTCTGCGGGGCGTCGCGCCAGTCGGCGGGCGGCTGGGGCAGCGGAGTCGGCGCGATGGGGCGTGGCTGGGTCGCCGTCGGTTGGGGCGCCGGGGCCGGGCGCGGGGTGGCGCAAGCGGCCAGGGCCAGCGACAGCACGACAAGAGGAGCAATTGCCTTCACGCCCCTTCTATGGAAGGAGCCGCGAGGATGAGCAAGGCACCGAAAATCCGGGTCGATCAACTGCTGGTTGAGCGCGGCCACGCCGAAAGCCGGACCCGCGCGCAGGCGCTGGTGCTGGCCGGAACGGTGTTTTCCGGGGAAACCAAGATCGCCAAGCCCGGCCAGACTCTGCCCGGGGACGCCCCGCT
>CAZNBX010000031.1:0-290 GCA_964571305.1 uncultured Novosphingobium sp. | reverse complement strand
GCGCCCACCCGTGGGTTTCGCGCGGCGGGATCCAGCTCGCCCATGCGCTGGAAGCCTTCGACTTGGACCCGACGGGCGTGACCGCGATGGACATTGGCAGTTCGACCGGCGGGTTCACCGACGTGCTGCTGACCAACGGCGCGGCGCACGTCTTCGCGGTCGATTCGGGGACCAACCAACTCGCCTGGAAACTGCGCCAGGACGCGCGGGTCACCGTGCTGGAACAGACCAGCGCGCGGGTGCTGACCGAGCGCGAGATCGATGCGCCCTGCACCTGGGTGGTCTGCGAT
>CAZNBX010000030.1:0-13126 GCA_964571305.1 uncultured Novosphingobium sp. | reverse complement strand
ACTGACCAGCGCGGTCGAGAAGGCCCAACCTTCGGCCAGCCGCAGTGCCGCGATCCGCGTGATCCTCCTGCTGGTATCGCCGATGATGCCGCACCTGGCCGAAGAGGCCTGGACCGCGATTGGCGGCGAAGGCCTGGTTGCCGACGCACCCTGGCCGCCGGTCGATCCGGCCCTGCTGGTCGAGGTCGAAGTGACCATCGCGATCCAGGTACTGGGCAAGCTGCGCGACACCGTCACCGTTGCCAAGGGTCTCCCCAAGGAAGAGCTTGAGGCGCTTGCGCTGGCCAGCGAGAAGGTCCAGCGTGCGCTGGATGGCAAGCCTGTGAAGAAGGTAATCGTAGTGCCCGATCGTCTGGTCAACTTGGTGGCGTGATGCGGATCGTCGCCCTTGCCTTTGCCTTGCTCCTATCTGCCTGCGGGCTGAAGCCGATGTACGCCGGTGGAGCGACCGGCGCGGTTGCACAGGGGCTGACGGGGATCGAGGTATCAACCATCGAAGGCAAGGCTGGGTGGCTGATGCGCAACGCGCTAGTCGACCGGTTGGGTGCTGGCCAGGAAAGTGGCGCGCGCTATCGGCTCGACGTGCGTCTCGACGACAAGGTCGAAGGGCTTGGCCTGCTGTCTGACGATACCGTGGCGCGAGAACGCCGCACCCTGCGGGCGCGTTACCAATTGGTCGATCTGGCCAGTGTCGAGATCGTGCTCGACGCCTCGGCCGGGTCAGACGCCGGGATCGACGTGGTCTCGTCGGAATATGCGACCATTGCGGCGGAGAATACCGCGCTCGAAAACCTCACCCGGCAGGTCGCCGACCGCATCGTCACCCGCGTCGCATTGAAGCTGCGCAGCGGCGGCCAGTGAAGGCGACGCAAAAGGACTTCAAGGGACTCGCACCGCGCGCGGCGCAGGATGCCCGCGTGTTCTTCTTCTGCGGCCCGGACGAGGCAGGCGCGAACGATGCCGCGCATACCATCGCTGGACTGCTTAGCGATCCGGGCGAGAGGATCGAACTGAGCGGCGCGGAACTGAAGCGCGATCCGGTCAAGCTGGGGGACGAGGCGCGCTCCACCTCGCTCTTCGGAGAAAGCCGCCACATCTGGGTCCGCGCCTCTGGCGACGAGGTCCATGACGCGGTGCAGACCCTGCTGGAAGGCGAAGTGGAAGGCTGCCCGGTCCTGATCGTCGCGACTGGCGCGACCGACAAGTCCCGTACCGCCAAGCTGCTGGCCAACAGGCCCGATGGCCTGGTCGCCATGTTCTATCCCCCTGACCTGCGCAGCGTGACCGAAAGCGTGCGGCAGATGGCTGGTCCAGCGGGCCTGCGCCTTGGCGGAGACCTGGCCGAACGCATCGCCCGCGCCGCGGCGCTCGACACGCGTCTGGCCCAGTCGGAAGTGACCAAGCTGGCGCTCTATCTCGACGCCAGCCCGGAGAGTCCGCGCACTGCCGATGTCGAGGCACTCGAGGCAATCGGCGCGCGGACCGAAGACGATGGCTTCGCCTCGCTGGTCAGCGTCGTCCTCTCCGGAGAGACTGCCAAGGTTGGACCGGAGCTGCACCGCGTTCGCGAACTCGGCCTCAATCCGGTCGGCGTGCTGCTCGCCTTTGAGCGGCGCGCGGCGCAACTTGCGCAACTTGCGGGCAAGCTGGGTCCGCGCGGCGATGTCCAGGCGCTGCTCAAGGGCGAAGTCGCCGCGCGGCGGGTGTTCTGGAAGGACGAACGCGAGCTGGGCGTGCAACTGCGCAAGTGGCGCGGGAAACGACTGGCAAGGCTGGTCGAAAAGCTCGTCGAATTGCACCGCGCGCTCCTCGCCAACAGCCAGAACGCGGAACTGCTTTTGGCGCAGGGCCTGACCGAAATCGCCCGCGCCGCGGCACCTCGTAACTGAAATTAAAAGATTTTTTTAGGTTAATCCGCTTGTCGCAACCGACAATCGCGGTCATGTTTGCGCCAGGGTTCGCAACACGGCGTCGCAGTCGCAATGAACAAGCACATAACAGCTGGGCTGATGCCCGGTGGAGCCATGACGGGTGCCATCACCGCTCCGCCTGTTCCCGTGCCGCTCGAGCGGCGCCGACTGCAATGTTACCTTGCGCTGGTCCTGGTCGACATTCTCGCCATCATCGCCGGGTTCATGATCCCCGGATGGCTTTATCTGGATGAAGCGGGCACCAGCCACGCAAGTCGCATCGGCGACCTGATCCTTCCGCTTTTCCTTACCGTCGGGCTCTATAATGGCTCCTATTCGAGGGAAGCGCTAGAGCAATCAAGAGTCGGTGCGATGCACGCAGTCACTGCTTTGGCGATTGCCGCTGCTCTTACCGTATTCATAGCATTCTACACAAAGTCGAGCGCCGAGTTTTCGCGGTTTCTGTTCGGCTCTGGCACGATTGCGACCGCCATGATCCTGGTTGGGCTTCGTTGCCAGATGCAGGGATTCATTACCTGGCGCTGCGCCGGTGGTGTGACCAGCCAACTCGTCATTCTCGACGGCGGACCTCCGATCGATTTGCCGGGAGCACAGCATGCCGACGCCGTCGCGCTTGGCATTGTGCCTGCGCTGGACGATCCGGTTTCGCTCCACCGAATCGGCGTTCTGCTAACCGGAGTCGATCGGGTCACCGTCAGCTGCCCCGCAGATCGCAGGGCCGCCTGGGCGACAATCCTGCGCGGCGCAAATATCGAGGGGGAAGTAGTCGACGACCTTGTCGCGCAACTGGGCGCGCACGGGGCACGAATTGTGTCCGGGCATGGCCTTTTGCGCGTGTCCGTCGGACCGTTGGGATTGCGCGCCCGGGCGATCAAGCGCGGTTTCGACCTTGCCTTGACCTGCCTGGGCCTGCTGGCGCTTTTACCCTTGCTTGTGCTGGTAGCGCTGGCAATCCGTCTGGAAGACGGAGGCCCGGCGCTGTTCGTGCAGCAGCGGGTTGGCCGCGGGAACCGGTTTTTCCGCATGTACAAGTTCCGGTCGATGCGAGTGGCGGAACTTGATCATCATGGTTCCCGTTCGACCGAGCGTCGCGATCCACGCGTGACCCGCATCGGCGCGTTCATCCGGCGGACCAGTATTGATGAACTCCCCCAGCTGCTCAATGTCCTGAAGGGCGAAATGTCGATCGTCGGACCGCGCCCGCATGCCTTGGGATCGCAGGCCGGGACCAAGCTGTTCTGGGAAATCGACGATCAGTACTGGACCCGGCATGCGCTTAAGCCCGGGCTGACTGGACTCGCCCAGGTCCGCGGCCTGCGCGGCGCAACGGATGCCGAAAGCGACCTCACCCGGCGGCTGGATGCGGATCTGGAGTATCTGAGCGGGTGGTCAATCTGGCGTGACATTGCAATCGTCATCGGCACCTTGCGGATTCTGGCCCATCCCAAGGCCTACTGACAGATATACTGCAATAATCTGATATTAAACATTTTTTGTTGCCAGGGCAAACGCATCTCGACTAAAATAGCTTCCTGACATTCAAGATTCGCATTTCCAAAAGTCGCATTTTCAAGAGCCGCACAAGGAGCCACCGCGTTGTCTACCCCGTTCATCGCCACTGCCGCATCGATCGCGCTGCTGGGGGCGGGTTTTGCGGCCACGGAAGGCACCCGAGCCGCTTTCGTCATTCCGGACGCGAAAATCGTCGATGCATCCGAAATCGCCGATGGTGCTCCGAATTGCGCGGCCAAAGCCATGCCGGGCGACGCCTCGGCTCTCAAAACTCCGGGCTCTACCCCAGGCCAGACCGCAAGCATGGCCGACACAAAGGCGCCAGACGGCAGTTGCAATAATAGCCAGTCCCAGACCCAAGAAGAGGCTACGCAAAATGCAGCAGGCAATGCCGCTGCGGCGCAAGCGCCCACCGCCTTTGCGCCTGGAATTCCACTTGCGCCGTTCCTCGCGGTTCCAGCCAGCGCGGCAGGTCTGGCTGTCGCTACCGCGAAAAGTGCCGGTTAACAGCGACACCCGATCCGGAGCAATTCCGGCCTCGGACCTGCCCTGAAGCATCGTAACTTTTTGATGGCTTAAGCCATCATGTCCCATCTTGGGAGTAGGCCGCGTCTGCTCGATTAGCTCATGCTTAACTGCATTGGCGATAGAGAGTCGCGGTTATGGACCCTCTCGCGATTCTCATCATTGGTGGCCTTGTCTTTCCGGCACGGATTGCGGCCGTTCCGGCAGACAGAACCACGGAATACCTGGCCGTGGCCGCGCACGTCGCCGGTTCAGGCAAGCCCAACTGCATGGCCTTTTCTTCAGGGGACACGACTGGCTCCTGTCTCCCTCGTTATACGGTCAAGCGCGGTCGGCGGATCAATGCCTGGGCCTATCAGGGGAATATTCAGTTTTCATCGGCGGCCATCGGGCGTTTGAGCAACGATCAGTTTGCCCTGCTCGCCGGGCATGAAATCGCCCATTTCTATCTTGGCCATACCCACAGCAGTGTCACCATCGAACTCGAAGCGGACATGCTTGGCGCGTTGCTGGCCTGCCGGGCCGGGTACCGCATCGATGCGGCCGCTGGACTTTACCGTTATGCCCGCGCTGGACGCTCCTATCCGTCACCCAAGCTGCGCCGAAAGGTCATCATGGATCTGGCAGCAAGCGCAGAGTGCGGCGGGAATGCGAACCCGATCATTCATTATTGATTTGATTAGAAAGATCATGAAATACAGCACTTTAATACCATCAAAGTTTTAAGGAGCGTGGCGCCGCAGGCGTCTGCGGGGGTGAATGGGGCGCACTGCATCAACGGGCGAGGTGGGAGCAATGGCTGCCTCCGTCCTGCTTTCCATAAGCTTGTTGCTGGGTGGAGGCGGCTCGCCGTCTCCCTGGCCGGAATTGGTCCTGCAGGTCCTGACGGCTCTGACGCTTGGTTGGTGGCTGCATCGACAGCCAGATGCTTTGACGCTTGTTCCAATCGGAGCGTGGTGGATTGCGGGATTGATTACCGCGCTTCATTTGCTGCAACTGGTCCCCTTGCCTCCAGCCATTTGGCACGCTCTGCCCGGTCGCTCGGTGGAAGTTGCGGCGCTTGAACTGGTCGGAGCGGAGCAGCAGTGGAAACCACTGTCGCTTTCGCCAGACCGAACCCTCGCCAGCTTGCTTTGCGCTCTGCCTGCCCTGGCACTCCTACTTCTGACGACGACCCTTGGCACCGCCGAACGCTGGCGACTTATCGTGATCGTCACAATCGCAGGAGGGATAACCCTCTTGCTGGGAGCAGCACAGGTCAAAGGCGCGGCCGGCAATCCGCTGCGCTTCTACAATCCGGAACAAGCCTGGCTGACGGGGTTCTTTGCCAATCATAACAGCACCGCCGACTTCATCCTGATCACACTAGTCGCGACCGCAGCCCTGGCTTGGCGATCAAGACATCTCGCGCCATCGCTGCTGCCGTTCGTGACCCTCGCCGTGATCGACCTGGCGCTGCTCACGGGCCTGTTCCTGACCGCTTCGCGCACCGGCATCGCTTTGGCACCATTGGCGCTCGTCGCGCAGGTCCTGATACTGCGCCGAGGGAGCCACAAACATGGCTTGCCCCTCGTCGCCGGGTCCGCCTGCGTTGCGATGGTTTCGGCGATCTCCTTCACTGCGCTGCGCAACAATCGAGCAGTTGCGATCGTAACCGAACGCTTCACACTTGATGGGGAGTTTCGTCCGGAGCTTTGGCGCGATGCCAGGTTCGCGCTTACGCAATATTGGCCATTTGGGGCCGGACAGGGCTCTTTCGTTCCGGTCCTGATCGCCGCGGAGCGACTGGAGATCGTCGACCCGACCATCTCCAATCGCGCGCATAACGATTTCCTTGAACTCGCAATCGAGGGAGGCTTGCCTGGCCTGCTTGTGCTGGCCCTGATCGGGATAGTCCTGTTCCGGACAGCTCGCGCAACGTGGCGCGCCGCAGGGCCTGATGCGGACGTACAGGTCATCTTCGCCATGGCCAGCCTGATGGTCCTGGCATTGCATTCACTGGTTGATTATCCCTTACGTTCCATGGCATTAGCTGGATTAGCCGCCGTTGCCGCGGGAATGCTGTTCCCGCCTCCGGCAGCTCGGCCTGGGTCGTCTAGGAGTCGCAAGTTTGAAAATTAATGGGCGCCTGCTGGTGCTGGCCTTGGCCTGCACCATGCTTTCCGCATGCCAGTCCTCCCTGCAATCCGCCGGGTTGCCGCAGGGCGAAGCCGCCTATGCGATTGCCCCGCCGCTTGATGGCTCGGCCCCGATCCAAGCCTACCGCATCGGCGCAGGTGACATGTTGAACGTCCAGGTATTCCAAGAGCCGGAACTGTCCAACGAGAAGGTCCAGGTCGATGACGTGGGCCGTATCCAGATTCCGCTGGCCGGAGACATTCTGGCGGCGGGGCTTACTCCTCCGGAGCTCTCGGCGGTGATCGCGGAGCGACTGGGCCACAAGTTCCTGCGCGAACCCCACGTTGTCGTTGCAATCGTTTCCTCGCGTGAACAGACCGTGGCAGTCGAAGGCGAAGTCAAAATGCCGGGGGTTTACAAGATCGCGCCGGGCGACACGCTGCTATCCGCCATTGCGCGCGCCCAAAGCCCTACCAACGTGGCCCGGTTGGACGAGATCATCGTGTTCCGCATGGTCAACGGACGCAGGATGGCTGCCCGCTTTGACCTCGGCAAAATACGCGCCGGTCGCGCGCCTGATCCGCAAGTTCTGGCGGGCGACGTCGTCGTGGTCGGTTATTCCGCATTGCGCGGCGTTTATCGCGATGTCCTGCAGGCAGCCCCGCTGCTCAACGTCTTCACCCAGTTCTAGAAAGCCCCGGGATCATGGCCTCGCACCCCGCGCTGCACGATGCATTCGCACCCACCGCCTACGAGCCGGAGGATGCCCAGTTCGGTCCGCGCGCTCCCGTGATCGACCTGCGCTTCATTGCGGCCGTCGTGCGGGCCAACCTGCTACTGATTGCCGCCATCATCGCAACCTGCCTGGCGATCGCGCTGGTGACGACCCTGCTTGAAACCAAGCGCTACACCGTCACAGCATCCGTTCAGATCAACGACCAATCCCAACGCGTTCTGGGCAATGAAATCGAAGCCGACCAGGTCGCCAACAATGGTTGGGACACCGACCGATTTCTGCAAACCCAGGTCGATGTGCTCAAGAGCCGGGCCTTGGCAGAGCGGGTGATGAAGCGCCTTCGCCTTGAGGGAAACGCCAGCTTCTATGCGCAGATGGAGGTTAGCCAACCAGGCGCTGATAGTCAGCGTGCAGCCGTGCGCGAAATGACCTTGGCGCTGCTGCGGGGAAACATGGAGGTCAATCTCCCCCGGAATTCCCGCATTGCCGAGATCACATTCGAAAGCACCGACGCGGCGCTTTCCGCTCAAATCGCCAATGCCTTTGCCGAAGAATTCATCCAGGCCTCTTTGCAGCAACGCTATGACAGTTCGGCCTATGCCCGCAGCTTCGTTTCCAGGCAGTTGCAGGATGCCAAGCTGCGGCTTGAGGAGTCGGAGCGCAACCTCAACGACTATGCCCGCAAGGCCGGCTTGATCCGTCCGCGCGACATGTCGGTCAACTCCAAAGGTGAGCCGGTAAGTTCCGGCGCATCCAGCGTCACCTCGGCAAGCCTGATGCAATTGAACATGGCCGCATCAGACGCTCGCGCCAGGCGAATCGCAGCGCAGGGGAGGTTGCAGGCGCTCAGTTCTAAGCCGCTTCTGGCTGACCGGGAGGCCTTGCAGAACCCGGCGGTGCAAACCCTGTTCACCCGGCAGGCCGAGGTACAGGCCAAGCTGCAGGACGAATTGACCCGCAGACTTGATGGCCATCCTGCCGTGCAACAGCTTCGCGCGCAATTGAAGGTGATCGACAGCCAGCTAAATCAGGCGGCGGAGAACATGCGAAGCGCGGCACGCGCGGACTACGAGGCTGAACTCGCCGCCGAGACACGGCTACAATCCCAAGTCGATGCCTTGAAAACAGCAACCCTGGCCGAGCAGGATCGCTCGGTGCAGTACAATCTGCTCGCACGAGAGGCGGACACCAACCGTGCGCTGTATGACGGCCTGTTGCAGCGCTACAAGGAACTGAACGCATCCGCCGGAATCAGTGCGAGCAATATCACGATCATCGACCGGGCCGATTCCCCGACCAGCCCTTCTTCGCCCAATCTGTTCAGAAACCTTGCCTTCGCCTTGCTCGGGGGGCTTGGCCTTGCCGCACTTGCGACGTTCCTGCGCAGCCAGTTCGATGACATTGTCCGCGTCCCGGAGGATATCGAAGGCAAGCTTCACCTGCCGCTGCTTGGCGTGGTGCCCTTGGCGCGGGACACAGCGATAGGCGAGGAATTGGCCGACCCCAAGTCGGCCATCTCAGAAAGCTACAATTCGCTGCGCAGTGCCTTGCTCTATTCAACCAGCCAAGGCCTGCCGCGAACCTTGCTGGTTAGCAGCTCACAACCCTCGGAAGGGAAGACAACCACCAGTTGCGAACTGGCCCGGGGGTTCGCGCGCATGGGCAGGCAGGTTCTCCTGGTCGACGTGGATCTGCGCCGTCCGACCCTTCACCGCCAGTTCGAACTCGAAAATGGAACCGGCCTATCCTCGCTCCTCACCCAGCAGGAGAAGCTGGACCAGGTGATCCGGAACAGCGGGCAGGAAAATCTTGACGTCGTGACCTCTGGACCGGTTCCTCCCAGTCCGACCGAACTGATTGCGTCCGAGCAAATGGAAGAATTGGTGAACGCGATGATCGCGCGCTACAACGTGGTGATCTTTGACAGCCCACCGATCCTTGGTCTCGCAGACGCCCCCCTGATGTCCGCCTTGGTCGACGGGGTTGTCTTCATCGTCGAGTCGGGACGGGCGCGGCATGGTTCGCTCAAGGCATCGCTGCGCCGACTGCGGACGATGCGGCCGCTTATGCTGGGCGCGGTGTTGACGATGTTCGACGCGGCGAAGGCCGGGCATCGCTACTCGGAATATTCGGGATACGATTACTACCGCTATGGCGCGGGCAACAAACCTAAGTGAAGCCGCCTTGCTGGCGCGATCCTGGGCAATTCTGTTTGGAGTTTCGGCCTTTGTCGCACTGGCACTGGGCAGCGGTTTAGACCGGCTTACAATACGGCAGCCAGCTTTGGCCGGGATGGTTCCTACTCCAATGGCGGCCGAGGCCCACCGTGTCCGGGCCATCGGGGCACTTCGAAAGCGGGATCAGGCCAAAGCCCTGTCTGCAGCTCGCCAGGCCGTTGCGGCCGATCCTGTCGACCCGCGTTCCGCGGCATTGCTTGGTGCGGCAAGGCTGCTTTCCCGCCAACCTGTCCTGGCCGACCCGGCTTTCCGTGTTTCGGCGCAACTGGGTTGGCGCGATCCACTGACCCAATTGTATTTCATGAACCAGGCACTGCGCAGCGGTGATATGAACATGGCCGCGCTGCGACTTGACGCAGTGCTGAGACAGAACCCCTTGTTTCCCGGGCGTGACGCGGTCCTGTCGCAATTCGCAGCGTCCCACGAAGGCCGCCGTGCCCTAGCCCGCCGCTTGGTGCTGCGTCCGCCCTGGAGCAGTCAATTCATGGGCAAGGATAGCCGCCTGACGCTAGCTGAATTGCGCGCCCGCGCCGCGACACTGCAAGCCGCACAAGGTAAGCAATGGGGCTGCGACGCCATTGCGCCTTTGGTCAATCGCCTTGTCGAGGCGGGAGATCCGATAACGGCAAAGCGGTTGTGGAGCAGGCATTGCCCCGCTGCCTCGTCCACCATTGCCGATCCCGTCTTTGCGCAGTTGTCAGTACCACGCGAGGTCACCCCTTTTGAGTGGAACCTGGTTGGTAGCGGGGACATTACCCTTGCGCCTGCCGCTTCCAAGCAGCCCGGCGTGGTGGCCAGGGTTTCAGGAGCGGCAAGCCGCCAGGTCACATGGCAGATGCTCACACTGCCGCCCGGAACCTATTCGCTGCAGTGGATTGCGCGCGAGCCTGATGGGTCTTCTGCCCGCGCCCTGACCTTGTCGCTGTCCTGCAAGCTTGGCGAACGCGAACCCGTGGACGTTGGTTTCGCAAGAGGTGGACGATTCCAAGCGCAGTTCAAGGTCGATGGAACCTGCCCCAGCCAGTCTCTTGCGGTCTGGCTCGCTCCAACTTTGCGCTCCGTCCACCTGGAAAGCATCAGCATTGAGCGGCAGCGATGAACTGGCGGCTCGCCCATGGCGTAGAATGGCTAGTGTGGCCAAATAGCATCAATTTCCTAATTCCTTTGATTCGAAACGGAACAGCAGTTTGCAGGACAGCAACAGCACGAATATGACATCTACAAATTCAGGGGAGACCAACTATGAATTTCCGTAAATCCATTCATCTCGGCGGCGCCCTCGGCGCACTTGCCCTCTCGCTCTACGTGGCACCTGCTGCGGCTCAGGGCACTTCGGGCCAAAATGCCAGCGAAGACGATACCCAGGCCATCATCGTCACCGGCACCCGCCGCACCGACCGCACCGTGGCCGACAGCACCGTGCCGATCGACGTGATCAACGCCGAGGCACTGCAAAGCAGCGGCACGACCGAGACCAACCGGTTGCTCAACAACCTGGTGCCCTCGTTCAACTTCCCGCGCCAGTCCAACTCCGGCGGGGCCGACCATGTGCGCGCCGCCCAGCTGCGCGGCCTGTCGCCCGACCAGGTGCTGGTGCTGGTGAACGGCAAGCGCCGCAACACCTCGGCCGTGGTGAACCTGGAGTGTTCGGTGGGTCGTGGTTCAGCCGGTGTCGACATGAACACCATTCCTGCGCTCGCAATCGAACGGATCGAAGTGCTGCGTGACGGCGCATCGTCGCAGTATGGTTCGGATGCGATCGCCGGGGTGATCAACATCCAGCTCAAGAAGCGTGGTTCGAACAAGGCCCAGGCCAGCTTCGGCAAGTACGTCACGACCATGAAGGACGTGGCGGAAGTCGCATCGGTGGCTCCGACCCTGACCAGCTCGCAGTCGGAAAATCCGGTGATCACCTTCACCGGCAAGGACCGCACCCGCCGCGACGGTGACACCTACACCCTGGCGACCAACCTCAACCTGCCGATTGGCGATAGCGGCTACCTCAGCTGGACGGCTGAATATCGCGATCGTTCGCCCAGCAACCGTTCGGGCCCGGACCTCCGCCGCCAGTACACCGCAGCTGGCGATGTCCGCGAAACCACGATCAGCCGTTACCTGCACCGCTTTGGCGATGGCCTGTCGCAGGATCTGAACTTCTTCCTCAATGCCGGTGCCGATCTGGGCAACAGCTTTGAACTTTACACCTTCGGCAGCTATGGCCACCGCAACGCCAATGGTGCGGGCTTCTATCGCCGCGCCAACGACGTCCGCAATGCCGACTGGGCCAATGGCGGCAAGCCTTACTATCCCGACGGCTTCCTGCCGCTCATCGCCACCTCGATCACCGACATTTCGGCTGCTGGCGGCGTGCGTGGTGAAGCATCGGGCTGGAACCTGGACCTGTCGCTCAACTACGGCTCCAACCGCCTCGACTACAGCGTTGAAGACAGCTTCAACACTTCGCTCGGTGGCCTCGTCAGCCCGCGCAAGTTCGAAGCTGGTGGCATGCGTTCGGGCCAGACCTCGGTCAACTTCGACGCGCAGCGCGACATCAACCTGGGCGTCGGCGAAACCTCGCTGGCCGCAGGTCTCGAGTGGCGCAACGAGAACTACAAGATCGTACCGGGCGAACTCGCGAGCTACGTCGCAGGCCCCTACACCTTCAGCAACGGTGCCGCACCGGGTGCGCAGGTGTTCCCGGGCTTTGCTCCCAGCACGGCGATCGACAAATCGCGTGACAGCTTTGCCGGTTACGTCGAACTCGATTCCGACCTGAACGACATGATCAATGTCCAGGTTGCGGGTCGTTACGAGCACTTCTCGGACTTCGGCGACACGGTAAACGGCAAGTTCGCTGCTCGCGTTGAACCGGTCGAGGGCCTGGCACTGCGTGGCTCGATTTCCACCGGCTTCCGCGCCCCGGGGATGGCTCAGCAGTTCTTCTCGACCACCTCGACCAACAACGTCAACGGCACCCTGATCGAAATCGGGACCTTCCCGGTTGACTCCCCGATCGCCAAGGCGCTCGGCGGTCAGCCGCTGACCCCGGAAAAGTCGGTCAACATCGGTGGCGGCGTTGCCTTCAACATGGTCCGCGGCCTCAGCCTGACGGTCGACTACTACAACATCAAGATCAACGACCGCATCACCCTGACGGAAAACCTGCAGGGTTCAGACGTCGTGGCGATCCTGACCGCAGCTCGGGTTAACGGCACGTCGGCCCGCTTCTTCATCAACGGGATCGATACCCGCACCGAAGGGCTTGATATCGTCGGCAGCTATCGCGTGCCCGACTTCGGCGCAGGCAAGCTGACCTTCACGGCCGGCTTCAACCTGAACCGGAACAAGATCACCGACCGCCGGACCTTCTCCGGCTTTACCGCGGCTCGCCTGTTCGCCCGCGCTGAATCGTTCCGCCTGACCGACGGCCAGCCGTCCAACAAGCTGAACCTCGGCCTGGATTGGGAACTCGGCCGGTTTGCGGCAACTGCCCGCGCCAATCGCTATGGCAAGGTCTTCCTGCCTGGTCCGAGCGGCGACATCACCATTGCCAAGGGCGCGGCTCCGGGTGACATCACCCTGTCGCCGAAGTGGGTTGCCGACCTCGAACTGCGCTACAAGCTGTTCGACGAAGTCCAGGTTGCCGTGGGTGCAAACAACCTGTTCGACCAGTATCCGGATCGCCTGCCCTATGGCACGGTCAACGGCTACAACTATGGCCTGAACAACAGCTACCTGCCGTACTCGTCGCAGTCGCCGTTCGGCTTCAGCGGCCGGTTCCTTTACGGCCGGGTAACCTTCGACTTCTAATCGAGGGTAAAGCCCAAAAGAAAAGCGGCCGGTTCGTGTTTGCGAACCGGCCGTTTTCTTTTGTCTAGCGCCTTGGTCAGGCGCTGAACTGAGCTTTGCGCGGTCCCAGATAACCGAACAGGTAAGCCGCAACCTTGCGCATCTGGATTTCCTCTGCCCCTTCGGTGATCCGGTAGCGGCGGTGGTGACGGAAGATGTGCTCAAACGGCTGGTGGCGCGAATAGCCAATTCCGCCATGGACCTGCATAGCCCGGTCA
>CAZNBX010000029.1:0-13205 GCA_964571305.1 uncultured Novosphingobium sp. | reverse complement strand
AGATGCTCTCGTTCAGATAGAGGTTGATCGAGGCGGCCGATTGCGGGGCGGTGCCGTCGAAATCGAGGATCACCCGCTCACCTTCGCGCCACATCGTGCACTTGATGCGATAGGGGCCATAGCCCATGCCGTCATCGCAGATGTAGTCCTGGAAGCTGACCGGCTCTTCGCTGATTGCCTGGGCAAGCAGGGTCTTCATCGCCCGGTGGTTGCGGGCCAGCAATTCCTGCGTGGCAGAGATGTAGACATCATCGCCAAAGCGTTCGGCCATTTCGATCACGCGGCGCGCCGCAACCCGGCACGATGCGATCAGCGCGTTGCGGTCGGCCGCGCACCAGTCCGGCTTGCGGGTCTGGTGCATGACCAGCTTCATCAGGTCTTCGTTGTATTCGCCCTTCTTCCAGATCTTGACGGGCGGAATGCGGACGCCTTCTTCATAGATCGAACGGGCGTTGATCGGCATGGAACCAACCACCTTGCCGCCGATGTCGCTCTGGTGACCGAACATCGAGGTGTAGGCAATCAGCCTGCCGTCCTTGAACACGGGCAGCAACACCAGCCAGTCGTTCGAGTGGCTGACCGCGCCGTCCACGGAGTAGGGGTCGGACAGGAAGATCATGTCCCCGTCCTCAAGCGTGCCCTCATAGTTCTTGAGGAAGCCGCCGATGAAGCTGCCGAACTGGCCGACGATCATCTTGCCGGTATGATCGGCAATCAGCGGGAAGGCGTCACCCTGTTCTCGGATGCCCGGTGACATCGCAGTGCGCACCAGGGTTGCATCCATTTCGACACGTGCATTGCGCAGCGCGTTTTCGATGATGTCCAGCGTCACCGGGTCAATGGCGACTTTGGCAAAGGGCTTATCGTTCGTCTGGACGATGGTAGCAGGCATGGTTCTCGTCCTTTAGGCCAGATTGATGAGGATGTTGCCGACCGCGTCGACTGTGGCGACACAGCCGCTTTCGATCAGCGTCGTGGAGTCCATTTCGCATACGATCGCCGGTCCAGGGATCACGTCGCCGGCGCGAAGCTTGGCGCGATCGTAAATCACTGCCGCCTGTTCGCGGCCGTCCATCCACAGGACATGGTCACGGATCTTGGCTGCGGAGGGATCGCCGTTGCCCTGTTCAAGCTGGGCCGCGGGCAGGTCGAGCGAGCGGCCGAGGGCAACCGCACGCAGGTTCACGATCTCGTGCGGGGTATCCATGTTGAAGGTGAACAGGCGCTTGTGCTCTTCGTCGAAACGCGCGAGCACCCCAGCAATACCGTCCTTGCTCAGCACTTCGGCGCTGATCGACAGTGGCACTTCGAAAGCCTGACCGGCATAGCGCACGTCAACTTCGAACGTGGTGGTGATTTCGGATTCCGGCACGCCGTCGGAAAGCAGCTCGCCCTTCACCTGAGCGGCCATTTCGTCCAGCACCGCGATCAGGTCTTCCGGTGCGGTTTCGTTGGCGAGACGCGACCAAGAACGGGCCGTCTCGGTCCGCATCCGCGTTGTCGCATCCCCAAGCGCGCAGAGCACGCCCGGGCTCACCGGCGAGATGGCTGGCCATGCGCCCATCAGGCGCGCAACCGCATTGACGTGGAGCGGCCCGGCGCCGCCAAAGCCCATGACCGCGAAGTCGCGCGGGTCATAGCCCTGCTGCACCGAAATCATGCGCAGTGCGCCAAACATGTTCTCATTGACGATGTCGATGATCCCGCGGGCTGCGGCCATCAGGTCAATGTCCAACGCGTCGGCGATCGTCTGTACCGCCCGCTTGGCGCCTTCGCGGTCAAGCTGGAACGTACCGCCAAGCAGGTTTTCGGGCAGGTAGCCCAGAACCACGTTGGCATCGGTCACGGTTGGCAGTTCGCCACCCTTGCCATAGGCGACCGGGCCCGGCACGGCCCCTGCACTCTGCGGCCCGACCCGAAGGGCTCTTGTCAGCTCAGGAACATAGGCAATCGAACCGCCGCCCGCGCCGACTGTCTTGACGTCAAGCGCCGAGGCGCGAACGGAAAGGTGGCCCACCTCGGTGGTGCGTTGCCGGCGCGGTTCGAGGTTTTCGATCAGGGCAACGTCGGTCGAGGTGCCGCCCACGTCGAGGGTCAAGATATTCTTGATCCCGGCATTGCGGCCGACCCAGATGGCGCCCGTGACGCCACCTGCAGGACCGGACATCAGGATATTGACCGGGTGCTCTTCGGCCTTTTGGGCACTCATCAGGCCGCCGTCGGAGCGCAGCAGCGAAAGCTTGCCGGTCATGCCTTCCTTGGCCAGGCGGGTGCGCAGGTTGGAAACATAGTTGGCCACGACCGGCTGGACCGAGGCGTTGGCCACGGTAGTCAGGGTGCGTTCGTATTCCTGCATTTCAGGCAGAACCTGATGGCTGAGCGAAATCGGCACATTCGGCAGGATTTCGGCTGCCAGTTCGCCGATGCGCTTTTCATGCGCACCATTGACGTAGGCATTGATCAGGCTGACGGTCACGGCCTTGACGTCATTGTCCTTGAGCCGGTTGAGTTGGTAACGCACGTCCGCTTCATCAAGCGGGCGCAGTTCCTCGCCATCGGCAGTGATGCGTCCCTTGACTGTCACAGTGTCTTCAAGCGCGGCCAGCGGCTGCGGCTTGGGCCAGATGATCCACGCGGCCAGGCCGCCGGGAACATAGCTGCGCGCGATCTGCAGGATGTCGCGATAGCCCTCGGTAGTGACGAGGCCGACCTTGGCTCCCTTGCCCTCCAGAACGGCATTGGTGGCAACTGTCGTGCCATGCAGGAAATAGTCGATGTCGCCCGGCGTGATCCCGGCCTTGCCGCAAACTGCGGTAACGCCATTGAGGATGCCTTCGGAACTGTCATGGGGCGTCGAAGGCGTCTTGTGCCGCCAGAATGCGCCAGTGTCGGTATTGAACAGCAGGAGGTCGGTGAAAGTACCTCCAACGTCCACGCCCAGCCGGTAACCCATTGGTCGAATTTCCTTTTGTTAAGCTTGCTTCGGGAACGATGGCGCCTTGGCCACCATCCCGGGCAAGGGACGTTGCATGACATCGCTCAGCCAATGATTGGCTGAGACCAGCTGCGAGAGATCAAGACCTGTGTCGATGCCCGCACGTTCGAGCATGTAGACCACGTCTTCGGTTGAAACGTTTCCAGCTGCGCCAGGAGCAAAGGGGCAGCCGCCCAGTCCGCCGATAGCGGCATCCACGATGGTCGCACCGCTCAGCACGGCGGACCATACGTTGGCCAGGCCGGTGCCGCGGGTATTGTGAAAATGGACGCGGATTGGAACTTGCGGCGCAGCGACCCGGACCTTGCCGATCAGCGAGGCGACATGGGCCGGATTGCCGACGCCGATTGTATCGGCCAGGCCGATCTCAACCGGTCCGGCTTCGGCCAGGGCAATGACCATGTCGACCACACGCTGTTCGTCGACTTCGCCTTCGAACGGGCAGCCAAAAGCCGCACCGATCGTGACCTGCCCGGTTTTCCCCGCATCGCGCGCCATGGCGACAATGGACTTGGCTGCTTCCACCGAGCCATCGCTGGTCTGGCCCTGATTGGCCATGGCAAACGTGTCGGTGGCGACAGCTACGGCACCCAATTGATCGATCCGGCCGGTTTCGAGCGCGCGTCCCGCCCCGCGCGCATTCATCACCAAGCCGATGTAAGTCACGTCATCGCGATGGGGCAGGGCGGCGCATACCGCTTCTGCATCAGCCATTTGCGGAACGGCCTTTGGGTTCACGAAACTGGTCACCTCGATGCGGCGAGCACCGGCGGCGATGGCACGGTCAACCAGGCCGACCTTGTCATCGGTCGAAATGAGTGCCTTTTCGTTCTGGAGGCCGTCGCGCGGGGCGACCTCAACAATCTCGATCGATTTTGAATACATTATTCAGCTGCCTCTCGAGTTGCATCCAATTGCGCCAGCCCGCGATGGGCATCGGCGTAAGCATGATAGGCGCGAAGGATATGGCCGATCATGGTGGCCTCGGCCCAAGCGCCGTCGCGCCGCGCAAAGGCCGAAATCAGTTCTTCATGTTCGCCGTGAGAGCGGAGCAGTGCGTCCCGGCTGTAGTGATGCGCGGTGCGCCAAACCACCGGCTGTTCGATAAGCGTGCCCAGCAATGCTGTCAGGCGTCGAGATTCGGCGGCCTCAAGGATCTCCGAGTGGAAATCGCGGTTGGCGTCAAGAAAGCCGGACACATCCGGAACCGGTTGATTGATCGCATCAAAAAGTACAGAATTCGCGGCGCGGATCCTTGCCAGGGCGGCGTCGGTCATCCGCTCCGCTGCGCGGCGGGCAGCGCGCCCTTCGAGCATTGCGCGCAGTTCAAAAGCATCGCCCACATCGCTCAGCGACCAGTCCGCCACAAAGCTGCGCTGGGTATCTGTGCGGGTGACGAGCAGGTCGGCCTCCAGCCTGCGCAAGGCATCGCGTACCGGTGTCCGGGAAACGCCGCAACGCTCTGCCAGAGCCTCTTCAGCCAGCTGTGCGCCAGCTTGAAGTTCGCCCGACAGAATCATGCTGCGGATCGTTTCGTAGGCTCTGTTCGACGCGCGCGACACGAAGGACTCCAAAAAGCTTGACCTCGGCCATTTGTATACAATACTGTCGTCGACCTACAAGCCGCGATCGCCGTGGGGGCGAAAAAAATTTCGCGGTGTTTGGGATAAAGTTCCGTCTTTTGAACGGAACGATAACAGGTGAGGTATCGATGCGTCGTTCCCAATGGATTCTTCTTAGCTCCGCGTGCGGACTAGCATTTTTGGCAACTCCGGCCCTCGCTCAGGATGCTTCGGCCCAGTCCGATCAGTCCCAGGCCGCCTCGGCCGATGATGAAGGCATCATCGTTACGGCGCGTCGTCAGAATGAACGTCTGCAGGACGTTCCGGCTTCGGTGGCCGTGATCACTTCTGAAGCATTGCAGCGCACTGGTGCGGTCAAGGCGGAAGATTTCGTCAAGCTGACCCCTGGCGTAACCATCGTAACCGGCACCGCAGAAGCAGGTGATACGCAGATCAACATCCGCGGCATTAACGGCGCGCGCGACGCCGAAAGCTCGGTGGCCCTGGTTGTTGATGGCATCCTCAAGACCAACACCGCGCAGCTCAACCAGCCGCAAGGCACTCTGCGTCAGGTTGAAATGCTGAAGGGGCCGCAGGGCGCTATCTATGGTCGTAACGCGGCTGCCGGTGCGATTGTTTTGCAGACCCTGAAGCCGACCGACCAGCTGACCGGCGCGGTCAAGCTGTCGTACGCCGAATACAACACGATGGAGGGCAGCGCCCACATCGCCGGTCCGATCAGCGATGGCCTTGGCTTCGTGCTTTCCGGTTACGGCTACAAGTCGGATGGGTTCTACGAAAACGTCTTCACCAATTCGAAGACGGTGGATGACAAGGAAAACTGGGCGATTGATGGCCGCCTGGTCTACGACAAGGGAACCGGCACCCAGCTGGACCTCAAGGCCCGATATGCGGAATTCAGCGGCGCTTCGCTGCCGTTCAATGCGTCCTTCCATCTTCCCAATTTTGCTGCGGTCAATCCGGCGTTTTATGAGGACGTGAACACCCACCCGTTCAAGTTCTACAACAACATCCGGGCGACCAACGACCAGAACAGCTTCGATATTTCGTTGAAGCTGGACCAGCAGCTGACCGATTCGATCAAGCTGGTGGCCTGGGCACTCTATTCGAACGTGAACCAGGATCTGGTCGCTGACGGCACCTCGGCCGACTTCGGACGTTTCCTGGGGGCAGTCAATTCTCAGGCGAACGCTGTGGTCACGGCCTGCCGTACTAGCACCACTGCGCTGACTGGCTATGGCGTGAACCAGCCTGGATTCATTGGCACGGTACCCACCCCCTTTATCTTCGATCCGGCCCATGGTTCGACCTTCGGGCCTTACAGCCCCAGCACTTGCGATGGCACCCAGTACCAGGTGCGCAAGCAAAAGGACTTCAGCGCTGAATTGCGCTTGATGGGCGATGCCGGGGCAATCAGCTGGCAGCTCGGTGGTTATTACCTCAACATCAAGCGTACCGTTGGTGTCAGCCTGGGCGGTGATACCGGGAATGGCGTGATCAAGCAGCTGTACAACGGCCCGACGTCCACCAACCCGACCACCTTGCTGCTGGCGGACGAGTTCAAGACGGATGTCTATGCCGGCTTCGGTTCGATCGAATACAAGCCTAGCGAGCAGTTCAGCGCTGGCGTTGCGCTGCGTTACGATATTGAAGATCGCAAATCGACTTCGCTCGTGCCGACCGCCACCGATCCGTTCACTGGCGGACCGATCAATCCCGGTCAGGCATTCGGGCCGCTCACCGACAAGCAGGCCCGGTTCGAGCAGTTCGAACCCAAGGTTACCGTTAGCTACCGTCCTAATTCGGACCTGAATCTCTATGCCAACTGGGGCATCGGATTTAAGTCGGGCGGTTTCAACAACCAGGGTTCGGCACAGCTGATCAAGAACAGCTTCGTCAACTTCTTCAATGCCGACGTTACGATCAACGACAAGTACAACAAGGAATGGTCGAGTGCATTCGAGGCCGGGGTGAAGGGTAAGGTGCTCGACGGCGCCGTTACCTTTGATCTCGCGGGCTACTATACCCGTGTTCACGACATGCAGTTCTTCGAATTCTTCGTCGGCGGCTTCGGTCTGCTCCGCGTAGTGTCGAACATTGATCTCGTCGACCTGAAGGGCTTCGAACTGACCACCACGGTCAAGCCGATAAGCGGTGTGAAGCTGTTCGGTTCGTTCAACTACACCGACAGCGAGATCAAGAAGAACTCCTCGCGTCCCTACACGGTAGGCAACAAGTCGCCTTACACCGCTGATTACACGCTCAATGCCGGGATCGAACTGGAGCAGCCGGTTAATGACACGCTCAAGGCGTTTGCCCGCGCGGATTATCGCCTGACCGGCCCGACCTGGTTCCACACAGTCCAGGATCAGTCGATCCCGACGATCTTCTCGGGTCTGCTGCCGGGTTCGGCCCTTGCCCTGCCGGCGGTGGTCGGCAACGGGAAGTATGACGTTGCCCAGCGCAATGCCTTTGGCATCTTCAATCTGCGTGCAGGCGTGCAGAGCGACAACTTCAGCTTGTCCGTCTTTGCCAACAATGTCTTCAACAAGAAGTACCTGAACGAAGTGATCACAGCCGTTGAATTCGGCGGTTCATTCATCACTCCGGGCACCCGCCGCATGATTGGCGTTGAAGGCAGCTACAAGTTTTGAGCTAATTTGAACGCACAGGAAATTGAGAAAACCCAGCTTGCCGGCGGTAAGCTGGGTTTTTTCTTGAAGTCAGCTTTAACCATTGACCGCGTGCATTCGCCTCGCCGCTTTTCGAGTTTAAACTTACCCTATTTCCCTGCTGCAATAGCAAGGAGGGATAAAGGAAACGGATCGTTCTTGGGGTAGTTGCCCTTGCGGCAGTCACGGCGGGCGCATGGCATTATGCATCGCCGAGCTTCGCGATGCAGTGACTGCGTGATGCAGCTATACATGGCGCCAAGCAGGAATTTGAGGTGCGGGTTGATTTTCCGGCTGTGCGGGAATCACTCAACGAGCAAGTCCGAGCTATGCTCATTGCGGAACTGGCCAAGGATAAGGACAAGGGAGCCCGGAACACTTGCTGAAAGACTGGTGCAAGCAGGGTAAGCGAGGTTTCGTCTGGCCCGTTGGGGAAGAGCCAAACTGGGAGCTCACAGAGTTCGTGGGACACTTGTTTTAAAAATTTGAGCCCCGCATCGAGTTATGCGGGGCTCATTTGAGAAGTCCTGGGTCTGAGTAGATATCACGAGGGGTATGCCGCCTATCTGGCGTCCCCTGAATTTACGCTACCCTTCCGTTGCGTGAAAGCACGTCCTTCCGACATCCTTGAGGACCAGAAGGACTGCTACAGCGAGCTTAGAAGCGAACGGTTGCCGACACGCCATAGGTGCGCGGTTCGTTCGCCTGGATGCGATTGGCGGTGCTGCCGGAGAACACCGTGTTGTTGAGACCAAGCGCAGCACCCAGCGGCTGGTAGACCGCAAGCGGGCGATAATGTGTGTTGGCCAGGTTCTTGCCGAAGGCCGAGATCGACCAGCGGTCATCCGGACCGCTCAGCGTGATGCGCGCGCCAAGCGGGGCATAGCCATCGGCCAGCGACTGCGGGTTGGCGTCGTTCACCGTGCCGACGTACTGCTTCGAAATGAACGACATGTTGCCGTTCATACCCCAGCGCATTCCGGAAGCGCCAAGATCACCGGACCAGTCGACCGCGACATTGCCCGACCACTTCGGCGAGAAGGTGTTGGGCTTGCCGGTCAGGTCCTGCGTGCCGGTCAGGCCAGGCAGGTTCTATGCATTGCGGAAATCGGTGAAGGCAGAGTCGAGGTAGGCGATCGCGGCTGCCGTTCGGTTGGTTGGTGAAGGCTATCCGAAGGTCGGCGACGGCCTGTCTTGGTGGCCGTGCAAATGGGCTCAGTTCTTGGTCGAAGCCATCCGATCGAGGTCGGAGAGATAGACCCCGCGCATCAGGCCAAAGGAGATCGCGGCGGCGATGCAAGGGAACGGTAAGAGCCGCAGCGCACCGAGCAAACCCAGGCTGTCGGCCAGCCGTCCGGTCAGGATCGGTCCGGGAGCCAGACCCAGCAGGTTGTTGGCGAGGGTCAGCGTGGCAAAAGCGGTACCGTGCACCACGAGCGGGGTCAGGTTGGCGACCATCGCCCCGGCAGGTCCAGTCGTTCCCGCGACCAGGAACATGGCCAGGGCGATCAGGGCAAATTGCAGCGGACCGGCGGGAAGCTGGAAGGCCACGGCAAGGCTGGCGGCCGTGCCGAGGCAATAGGACATCGCCAAGGCGATCTTCCGATCGGGCCGATTGCGCGCGAGCCGGTCGCTGAGCATTCCGCACAGCACCATGCCGGTTCCGCAGACCAGCAGCAGCACGGCTGCGGCCTTGCCGGCCCGGTCGACGGGGAGGGCGTAATAGCGGTTGAGATAGCTTGGCAGCCACGCGGGAAGCGCGCCTGCCGCGAACATCTGCAGCCCGCTCCCGACATAGGCCAGGCGCACCGAGCGGCTGGCAATCAGGCTGCGCAGGGCAGTCTTCAGGGGTGCCGCCTCTTCCCGCGCAGGCATGCCGGCCAGTTCGCGGTTGCGGCCTTCGCGGACCAGCATGGGGAACAGGATGCCGAGAGCCAGACCGGCTATTCCGATTGCGAAAAAGGCCTCGCGCCAACCATGGCTCGCGGCGATCTGGGCCCCCAGGGCGACACCAAGCACTTGCCCGAACAGGCCGCCGGCCATGAAGGCGGCCGACAGGGTCGCTCGCATCCGCTGCGGAAACACGCTTACCACCAGGGCGATGCCGACACTGCCATAGGCCGCTTCGCCTACGCCGACGAGCGCCCGCCCGATCAGCATCTCGCCAAAGCCGGAGGCAGCAGCGCAGAGCAGGGTGGCAAGGCTCCACAGGATCGCCATCAAGGTCAGGCTGCGGACCCGGCCCCAGCGGTCTGCGGCCAGTGAGAGCGGGAAGGTCAGCAAGCCGACCATCACCGCGACAATCCCCGACAGCAGGCCGAGCTGGCTATCGCTCAGGCTCCATTCGGCCTTGAGCATCGGGAACACGGCATTCAGCACCTGCCGCGCCATGTAGTCGGAGATCAGCAGGCCAAAGCTGAGCGCAAAGACCAGCCAGGCATAGGCCGTCGCGCGCGGCGGACCAGCATGAGTGCTCGATTGGGCAATCGGTCCGGCCATGTCTCCCCCTCCGCGGTCCGTTATCGGACCAGGCTGGCGATCAGATCAAGCCCTTCCGGCCACGGCCCGAAACCCGCCGGTGGATTAAGGTGCCCGACTTCTCCCGCATCGTGGAGCCGCGCACCCCAGGCTTCGGCCATCTCCGCAACCCGGGAGTACGCCGCCAGGGGGTCGTTGCGGCTGGCCGCGACCACGGTCGGAAAAGGCAGCGGTTGGCGCGGAATCGGGCACCAGCCACCGGCCTGAAGTTCCTCAGGCGTCGGGTAACCGGCCGGGAGCTGGCTCTCGACGTCGGCAGGAGTGGCGAGCAATGCCCCGCGGATAGCCCGGGTAGGATTGCGTGCCCAGTGGGCGACCATCATGCAGCCGGCGCTGTGCGCGGCAATCACTACTTCTCCGGCAATGCCCTGCAAGGCCTCGTCCAGTGCCGCGACCCGCGCGGCGCGTGACAGGCGGTCGCTGGTCAGCGGTGCGACTGTCACGGAGCCGGGCAGGGCCTTGGCGGCATGGGTTTGCCAATGGTCTTCCACATGGTCGCGCAAACCCGGGACGAAGAGGACGGTAATCGTCATGCGACCTTGCGGATCGGCGCCGGGCGCAGTTTGGGTTGCAGGTTGGGAAGCCAGCCGTTCTTTTCCAGCGTTTCCTCGACGCTCGAATAGAACGTGCCGATCTGGTAGATCTGCTTGGCTTCCTTGCCGCTGGCGATGGGGCGGTAAAGCTCTTCGGAAATCCGCACCATCTTCTCGATCTGCTGGACCGAAGTGGCGCGTTCGCCGCGGCGGCCCCACAGGTTGTCTTCCTGGCCGACGCGGACGTGCAGGCCCATTGCGATCCCCATCACGGTCAGCGGATACATCGAGCGCATCAGGCCTTCGACGGTGCAAACAGCATTTTGCGGCAAGCGGTTGACGAATTCCATCAGGTTGCGCGGGTTCGGACCATCGTGGCCGCCGCCGATTGCGACCCAGTTGCACACCATCGGGCCCATGTAGTGGCCATTGCGGACCAGCCGCTCGACCGTTTCGAGATCGCGCGCACAGCCGACCTGGAAGTGGGTCTGGATGCCCGCCGCGGTCAGCCGCTTCATGTGTTCCTTCATGAACTTCGGGCCGGCGTCGTAATACATCTCGGTATAGGCTTCGCGGTAGACGTCCCACATGGTGGTGCCGCCGGCGTCTTCTTCCGTGATGAGTTCCATCACGTTCATCTGGTTAGTGTTGACCGCCAGGGTTACCTGGTCCGGGGTCGGCTTGAGTTCAGCCAGCATGTGCCGGGTGTCGTCATCGAGCCATTCAGCCGCGGCGCTTTCGCTCTTCGGCGCAAAGCTGATCGAGCCGCCGACTTGCAGGACCATGTCGGGCACGGCGGTGCGCAGCCGGTCGAGCATCTCGTTGAAGCGGTCGAGGTCCTTCGATCCGGTGCCATCGGGCTCGCGCACGTGCAGGTGTAGGACAGTCGCCCCGGCATTGTAGCAATCGACCGCCTTCTGGACCTGTTCGGCAAAGCTCACCGGGATGTCGTCGCTGTCTTCCGGCATGAAGCTGGGCGCATAGGGCGCGACCTGGATGACGAGCGGGTCCTGGTATTCGGGAAGCAGGCTTTCGTCGAAGAACTGCATGTGTCCTCTCCTCTTTATGCTGTCAGAAGGGCTTGTCGCCGATGATGCCCGCGCGCTCCATCTGGCGCACGCAGGGGGGGTAATCCATGACCGCGTAATGCTGGGTGCAGCGGTTGTCCCAGATGGCCATGGAGCCGGGCTTCCAGCGCCAGCGCACCTGGTATTCGGGGATCTGCGCGCGACCGATCAGGTAGTGCAGCAGGTTTGCGGCGCCCGGCGCATAGTCCTGGCCATAGCGGACGTTCGCGGCGGTATGGAAATTGGTGAAGTGTGTGGTGAAGCCGCAGACATAGAGCGACTTGGCTCCGGTCTCGGGATGGGTCCGCACCACCGGGTGCTCGGCATCAGGGAACTGGGCCTTCAGCGCCAGTCGCTTTTCATCGGGCATCCGCGCGCCAAAGCTGGCCTCGATCGAATGGCGCGCCTTGAGCGGAGCGATTGTGTCCTTGATGTGGTCGGCCAGGTCCTCATAGGCCCGCTCCATGTTGGCCCACATCGTGTCGCCGCCGACGGGAGGGCAGGCGATGCAGCGCAGCACGGCGCCCATTTGCGGTGCCTCGCGCCAGGTCGTGTCGGCATGCCACGAGTTTTCGTAGAAGTCGGGCGGAGAATTTTCGTCCTTGTAGATCCGCACCAGGCCCGGATTTTCCGGATCGCTGCCTGCCACCGGGTGATCCTCGAGCTGACCGAAGCGCTGCGCAAAGGCGACGTGGTCGGCACGGGAAATGTCCTGGTCGCGCAGGAACAGCACCTTGTGCTGGAGCAGGGCGTGCTTGATCGCTCCGAACAGGTCGTCATTGCTGACCGCCTCGGCCAGGTTCACCCCGCTCAGCTCGGCCCCGATGTGCTGGGTGAGCCGTTCGACCTTCACAGCACGAACACCGACGAGCCGATGGTCTTGCCGGATTCGAGGTCGCGGTGCGCCTCGACGCATTGCTCAAGGCTGTAGCGCTGCCCGATCTCGACCTTGATCTTGCCCGCCGACAGGTTGTCGAACCAGAACTTCGCCATTTCGGCTCGCTCGACCGGGTCGGCGAAGAAGTCGACGAAGGCGGGGCGGATGAAATAGACCGAGCCTTGCAGCATGGTCTGGAACGCATCGATCGGCGGGAACGGACCTGAGGCGGTGCCGCAGCCGACCAGCACGCCGCGGCGGCGCAGTGACTTCAGCGAACCTTCGAAAGTGTCCTTGCCAACCGAGTCAAACACGGTTTGTACGCCTTCGCCCCCAGTCAGTTCCTTGACCCGCGCCGCCACGTCTTCGCGGCGGTAGAAGATGATCTCGTCACAGCCCATCGATCTGGCCTTCTCGGCCTTTTCCTCGGTCGAGACGGTTCCGATCACGCGCAGGCCGATCAGCTTGGCGATCTGCACCGCGAGCAGGCCGACCCCGCCGGCCGCAGCGTGGAGCAGGATCGTGTCCCCCGCTTTCAGGCGCGGATCGGTCTTGAGCAGCCAGTAGGTTGCCGACAGCCCGCGCATGGTCGAGGCGGCGGCAGTCTCGAACGAAATCGCATCGGGCAGCTTGAACAGCGGCGCGGCCGGCATGACGCGTGCCTCGCTATATGCGCCAAGCGGGCTGCCGTTGTAGGCCACGCGATCGCCCACCGCGAAATCGGTGACGTCCGGTCCGATAGCCTCGATGGTCCCGGCGCCTTCCACTCCGATCCCGCAGGGCGGCTGGACCGGATAATAGCCAGAACGGAAATAGGTGTCGGCAAAGTTGCAGCCGACGGCGGCATGGCGGATGCGGACTTCGCCCGGACCGGGTTCGCCCACATCGACCTGCTCCACTTGCAGGACTTCCGGTCCACCAGTCGCATGAAAACGGACAG